>JAYVXU010000062.1:0-9397 GCA_043784925.1 Candidatus Adlerbacteria bacterium | reverse complement strand
CTGCGTATGAGTGTATGATGGAAGAAGAGTTCCATCAGTGTGTGAAATCTTTAGAAGTTAATTTACCAAGACTTCGTATTAAGGGGTAGGGAGACGTCAGAACAAAAAACACGGCCATAACAATGGCTGCTCCCCATACTCCTGTAGCAAAGGGATTGTTTTTTATCTTGACCAGTGTCTGCGGAAGAGAAAAAGCTTCCATTGGTTTAGTTCCTTCTGGTTGTGACGGGATCGTCTAACAGTATTATATCACATCTAAATACTTTGTCAAATCAAACGAAATCCTAAAAAAACACTCTATGTTCGGGAATTTAAAGCGCTCGAAATAGTGTCAGGGTCGGCATATTCAAGCTCGCTCCCTGTGGAGAGGCCGCGACCAAGGGACGAGATTTTAAAATTGAGGCCAGACGCAATGGGAATTAGTTTTTCTTGCAAAATGAGTCGTGTGTGGTCGCCCTCGGTCGTGGCAGACATGCCTAAAATAATTTCAGTGAGTCCCATTTCTTTCATCAATACGTCACCGGGAGTCTCTGGTGCAGGTGCTTCCCAAAAATCGTCATGCTCAGTCTCCTGTGTGCTGTTAATAGTTGCTGTAGGTGTAGGGTGTGCACTTGCCTCAGCTTCCACGCGTTGCAGTAATTCGCGCACGCGTACAAACTTCTCGGGATTCTCAGCCGCAAGAGGGATAATGCCACCAAGCACAAAGTAGAGGCCTTTAAACCCACTGCGCTCGACCGTGTCTATGTCAGCGTCCTTTTCAACAACAAACAAGATGCTTTGGTCGCGACTGGTGTTGGAGCAAATGTCACACAAAGAAGTTTTTCCTTCCGCCGCAGAGCCCGCGTTTTTGCGCACCACAAACCACCTAAAACATTTTTTACATTGGGCAGTTTGCGATCCGAGCATGCGGATACTATCAGCCAATTGACTTCGGTAGGCTGGGTGCTCGCTGAGTAGATACTGTACAAAACGCCTTGCTTGGCGCGGCCCAATGCCTGGAAATTTTTCCAACAATTCAGTCAGTCTCTCAATCGGGTTCATACTTTAGAAAGCATCCAACGAGGACTCAAAACTACTACTCCCCATGTCCGATTTTTCGAGAGTAACAAAAGTTGTCCGTTTTTCGTCAAAGTACAACTCTATTGAGCCCACGGGCCCATTGCGGTGCTTTTCAATCAAAATTTCTGCAATATTTGGACGGTCAGAAGTGTCGTTCATCTTGTCTTCGCGGTGAATAAACATAACAACGTCTGCATCTTGCTCAATCGAGCCTGAATCGCGAAGGTCCGAGAGTCGTGGTTTGCCGCGACGTTGCTCCACAGCACGAGAGAGCTGGGAGAGTGCAATGACTGGCACATCAAGCTCGCGAGCAAGATTTTTAAGTGAGCGAGAAATCTCGGTCACTTGCTGCACTAAATTGTCTCCTGCACGATTGTTGGTTGGCACCATAAGCTGCAAGTAGTCGACAATTAAAAGCCCCAACCCATTTTCGCGTTTGAGCCTTCGAGCAACCGCACGCATCTTAAGGATTGTGGCTCCAGGTTGGTCGTCGATATAAATAGGGGCGCTCCCAAGTTTTTCATACGCGTCTCTAATACGCGCCCAGTCGTCCTGGTCGGTAATATGTCCCGTGCGCAAATTCCAGGAATTAACTCGGGCTTCGGCCGACACCATGCGGTCTACAAGCTGCTGGGCGCTCATTTCGAGCGAAAATATGCCAACAGGCACGCCATGTTGCACCCCAGCTTGGCGCGCGATGTCGAGCGCGAGCGCCGTCTTTCCCATAGAGGGCCGGGCCGCGAGGATAATCAGGTCGGACTTTTGAAAACCTGCCAACATGTTGTCGAGGTCTCGAAAGCCGGAGCGCACGCCGCGCATTTCGTCTTTATGTTCGTGCAAGTGCTCAAGCCGTTGCCATGCGCCAACCAGAGTTTCTTTTAAAGAGACAAATTTTGAAAGAGTTGGGCTCGAAGTCACTTCGTATATCTTTTTTTCGGCCTTATCAAGTGTCTCGTCCAAATCCTCGGCCTCTTCATAGCCTAACTCTGCTATATACTCGCCGGCGTCAATGAGCGCCCGGAGCATAAACTTTTTTTGCACCTGGTTTGCGTAATGTAGGGCATTACTTGCGGCCGGCACCTCGCTTGCGAGCTCGGCTAAATAGGAAATACCTCCGACGCGCTCGAGGTCGTCTAGGTCGCCCAATTTGGCGCGCAAACTTTCAATATCAATTGGTTCATTTTTACTGTAGAGAGCCATCATGGCGCGATACATGATGCGGTGCTTCTCGGCATAAAAGGCATCTGCCGAAAGTACGTCGTTAACTTCAAACATTCCTTCCGGTCGAATCATTAAAGCCCCGAGAAGCGCCTTTTCGGTTTCTAAAGTTTGTGGGGGTACACGCATCCCATTAACCGGTTTCTTTTTTATAGGAACGTGTTTTTCTTGGAAGGCCATTACCTATAGACTACCGCGCCCATCCAAAAGTTGAAATATGGACAAGTGCGGGGATAGTAGGTGGATAGTAATTCAACTAAGGAAATTTTTTATTTAAGTAAAGTTGTTTCAGGTCCCTGTGGGGTATCTTTTACTTCAAAGCCTAATTCTAAAATTTTATTACGTAACTCATCTGCTTTTGTAAAGTCTTTATTTTTGCGGGCTTCTTCACGGGCTTGGAGTAGGGCTTGCACTTCTGGGGGAGTGTTTTCAATAGTAATTGAAGTTTTTTGAGATGCTGTAGAGTCAGCATATTCAAACCCAAGTCCAAGGAGACGGTTGGCCAGTTCAAGCGCAGACAATTTTTGGGCAGGGGAGGTGTCGGTTTTCATATAATCCCACACGAGCGCCAAGGCTTTTGGCGTATCTAAGTCGTTTCCAATTGCTTCTAAAAACTCTTGTTCAAACTGGTCGTCTTTGCGATCCCGATTGGAAAGAAGCAATCCAGGTTTTTTGGATTCAATACTGGATTGCTTCGAAGAGCCTCTCAAAGACGGTTCAAGAGAATTATTTTGAGGCTTTAAACTTTCATCTTTGTACTCCCTGTACATGCGCTGCAGCCGACCAAGCGCAGTTGCCGAGGCTTCGAGCGCATCCCAAGTAAAATTAGCAGATGAACGATAGTTTGCGGTCATGAACCAATAACGAAGAGTAAAGGGCGAAATATTTTTTTCTTGAATGTCGCGCAAATAAATTGTGTTACCCAGCGACTTCGAAATCTTTTTTCCGTCAATAGTTATGTGGTCGTAGTGGAGCCAGTACTGTACAAATTTTTTGCCCGACGCAGCCTCTGCTTGGGCTATTTCGTTATTATGGTGCACGGGGATATGCTCAATCCCGCCGGTGTGTATGTCAATTTGTTTGCCTAGGATCGCAAAAATCATAGCAGTACATTCGATATGCCAACCAGGGAACCCGAGCCCCCAAGGGCTTTCCCAACCAAGTGTGTCGTCGGATTTCCATAAAATAAAATCAAAAGGTCCTCGTTTCTCTGAATTTTCTTGTACACGCGCTCCTTCCATCTGGCCTTCTAAATTAATGTTGCCTAATTTGCCATACTCAGGAAACCTAGAGACTTCGAAGTAGACTCCTTGGCTCGTTACGTATGCATAGCCTTTTTCTTCAAGGGTTTGGATTACACTTATTTGCTCTGCAATATAGTCACTTGCGCGGGGGAAGGTGATTTTGTCGAGTGTCAATCCGAGAGTTTCGATATCATTAAAATATTCTTGTGCATACTTCTCGGCAAGTATTCGCATATTTTCTAAGGTCAATGCCATACCTTCGCGTTTGAGTCCTGTGGACATTTTGTCGTCTCCTTCGTCTGCGTCTGAAGTTAAGTGGCCAAAATCGGTAATGTTAATTGTCTGCTTGACGGTATACCCCCATTCTTCAAGTGTCCGTCGTAGGAGGTCAGCAAACACGGCAGCACGCATGTTGCCTATGTGTTGGGTGCCATAGACCGTCGGCCCACAGTTGTACATTTTCACCAGGTCTGGGCGTAAAGGAGAAAAAGGTTGGAGCGTTTGCGTAAGGGTATTATGAAATTGCAATATGGGCTTTTTTTTGCGACCTATTTTAAGTGGAGTCCAAGACATATAACCTACTATACTTTGTTTTTCCTATAGTACACCACAGGGGAAGTTTGCTCTATATGATATACTAGCCACATTCTAATTCGTTTAAAGTAACTACATTACATGACAAAGACTAAGTGGAGTGCGTTCGGTGTTGTTTGCGGCATACTTTTGGCTTTTGTCGTTGGTGCATACGTCGGTGTGTCCCACCAGTTCCCATCTTTTGTGGGCGCTCAAACACAAACGCTCAGTTTAGATCCATCACAACCAGGTGATATTAATATGAAGCAATTTTGGAAAGCCTACCAGCTTCTTAATCAAAATTTTGTTGTAACTCATGCGTCGTCAACCTTCCCGACAAAAGATAAACAACTATACGGTGCTATAGAAGGTCTGACAGCGAGCTTTGGTGACCCGTACACCGTGTTTATGCCTCCCTCCGACGCAAAAATATTCCAAGAAGATATTAGCGGATCTTTCGGGGGCGTAGGTATGCAAGTAGATGCTGACCCAAAGGGGAATATCGTCATAGTGGCCCCGCTCAAAGACTCTCCAGCACAAAAAGCGGGAATACTTGCAGGAGATCAAATTTTATCTATTGGCGCTACTTCGACTTTAGGAATGACTGTAGACGTTGCAGTTAAAGGGATCCGTGGCCCGATTGGCTCAAAAGTTACACTCACGTTGGCTCGAAAAGGGGAGACGAAACCCCTTATTATTTCAATAGTGCGAGATGTTATTAAGATTCCTGTTGCAAATTCTTTCAAGCGCGACGACGGAGTGTTTGTTATTGAGTTGTATAGCTTCTCCGAAAATTCGGCTGAACTATTTCGACAAGCCCTTCGACAATTCGTCCAGTCCGGCGACCATAAATTGTTACTTGATCTGCGCGGCAACCCAGGTGGCTATTTGGAAGCAGCTGTCGACATGGCAAGTTACTTCCTTCCTGTCGGGTCTACAGTGGTTACAGAAGATTTTAAAGGTAAACAAACAAACACTACCCATAGGAGTCTGGGGTATAACGTATTCGCAAACGATCCGCAATTTAAAATGGCCGTACTTATGGACCAAGGTTCAGCGTCTGCATCGGAAATTCTTGGAGGCGCATTACAGCAAAATAACGTAGCAAAGCTTGTGGGTACTCGCAGTTTTGGTAAAGGTTCAGTGCAGCAATTGATGGACTTAGGTAATGGGGCAGAGCTTAAAGTCACTATCGCTCGTTGGTTGACTCCTAATGGCACCTCGATTTCAGACGGCGGCCTCCAGCCCGACATATTGGCGACTACAACCGTAGACCTTATTAAACAAAAAAAGGACCCTCAAAAAGACGCCGCGGTGAAGTATCTGCTTGGGCAATAAGATTAAAACGTAAAGGACCCTTCATGCCCGAAAGCTTGAAGGGTCCATGGCAAGGAAGGCAAACGTATACTCTAGCAATACACGCAAATCCTCGCACAAATTTTTCCCACTGCACTAGAAGCAGTATTGGGACTCTACCAAATACGAATATTCGGCAAAGCCACTTAGTGCTCTTTTCCGCAAGCGGACTCTACACACTAAGCAGTTGATGCTCTTTTTTCTTACCCTGATAGAGGAACAGGTAAGTGAGGATTTCTTCTCCAAGCAACCTTCTAATTACTATAATATACTATATAAATATTTTTGTCAAGTCTAACGCTAGGAAAGGAAGTCTGCTACAAATAAGGAATGAAAGTCATATTACTTAAAGACATAAAAGGGGTGGGGCAGCGGCATGAGGTCAAGAATGTTGCCGATGGGTATGCAGTTAACTTTTTATTTCCGAGTAAAGCTGCCGAGCCTGCAACTGAGGCAAAATTAAAACAATTTGAGACAGAGCGCGCTGCGCGGGATGCTGAGGCACAAAAACTGGAAGAGCAAACTATAAAAAAGCTTGAAATGCTTAAAGGTAAAAATGTTACTATTTCTTCGCGAGCTACTCCAAAAGGAGGGTTATTTAAGTCTATTGTTGCAAAAGACATAGCTAAAGCAGTTAGGAGTGAACATTCTCTTGAAATCGCCGAGTCTGACATTCGTCTCGCTGCACCCATTAAAACAGTAGGTAAGCACCCTATCCAGCTCGTACACAAATCCACTAAAATCGAAATGACCGTTGAAGTCACCGCCGCGTAAAATAAGGGTTTACGAAACCCGTATTTTTTAGGAATAAAATAAAATCCCCAACTCGAGGATTTTAAAGTTTGAATTGTAAGATTATTTATTTACTCAGTGACGACGTCAACGGCTGAGCGCTTAACTGTGTGGCCGTCGAAGCCAGTTTTACGAATGAAGCGAAATGCTACTTTGCCGTCTGCGAGTGCAAAAAGAGTGTGGTCTTTACCAACCCCAACGTTTCGGCCTGCCATCATTTTTGTACCGCGCTGTCGCACAATAATGTTGCCTATGCGTGCAATTTCACCCGCATATAGTTTAACGCCCAGATATTTAGCGTTTGAGTCTGTTAGATTTTTTGCTGTTCCGCCAGCCTTTTTTGATGCCATATGTGTTTTAGGCTATAGTAGCAGCCTGTGACCGAAATACTACCAAAAAACCTTTTTATGCGCAAGTTAGGGCTTCAAAACCCTGCCGTAGTTCACAAGCTTATACTGAGCGCAATTGTAGTGCTTGTGTCGGCTTCGTCCTTTGGTTTGGGGCGTTTAAGTAGAATTGAGGAGGTTGGAAAAGGAATTGTCATACGTGCTCCAGAGGCGAGCTTACCCCTTGCTCGCGCCATCACTCAAAGCCCTAATAACACGCCTTCTATGCAAGCAACCTCCTCTTTAATACATAATTTTGTAAGCTCCAAAAATGGCTCTAAATATTATCCAAATGGTTGCAAAAGTGCTTCCCGGATAAAAGCTGTAAATCAGATATGGTTTGAAACAGCAGAAGCGGCGCAAGTAGTAGGTTTAACTCTTGCTTCGGGGTGCAAATAAGGTTCTTAGGGTAGAATGACTATATGTTAATTGTCGACGTGGAGGGGAGTGGGGTTAGCTATGAAAAATGCTCGATCATAAGTGTAGGTGCACTTGATCTCCATCATCCGGAGCGTCAACTATACGAAGAGTGTCGAATTTGGGAAGGCGCGCATGTTGAAGAGGGAGCAACTGCTGTGCACGGCATGAGTCTTGAGGCTATAACCGACCCCAGGAAGCAAACTGAAGCAGACTTAGTGCACAAGTTCATTCAGTTTGCGCAGAATATGACTGACACCACTCTGGCTGGACAAAATGTGTCTTTTGATCGTGATTTTTTACGTACCGCTGCAGTGCGTGCAGGCCACACGGCATGGCCTTTTGCTCACCGTACAATTGATACACACACGTTGGCTTGGATGCATATGGTCAAACGCGGGCTTACTCCTCCTATTGACCCCATAAAAAAGCACTCGAGCCTCAACCTCGACTTGATACTCAACTACTGTGGAATTCCCGAAGAGCCTCGACCACACAACGCGCTCACCGGTTGCTATTCACACGCTGAAGTTATTTCAAGGCTTTTATATGACAAAAAACTCCTTCCTGAATTTGAAAATTTTGAAATTCCTTGGTTGTAAAATTAGATAACCTTTTTGAGGTAGTTTTTTATTGAACGTTTCGTATGTAGGTATATTTAGAGGTATCTTCAAGGGTCGAATCAACTGTGACTATACGATGTAGCACCACGTCCAGTCCTCTCTTTAGTCTATTTTTCTTATACTGTAAGTCAAATTTTTACTATTTACCTAAAAAGTAATCGATTGTCTTTTGGAGTGGTTTGAACATTTCTCTTATTGCAGAGGGTTGTTGACGTGTTGCACGAGAGAGCAGTTTGTCCTGCCCCGTGAGAAGAGGAAAATTTTCCAACTTCTCTTCTTGGAAGGTCCAATATTCTTTTAGTTGGGCCACAAGCGTAGAGCGGTCCATGGCAAATTGCTCCTCCAAGTACAAGCTTGAATTCATTTTAAATTTCTCTCGAACTCCAGCGCTTTCATTAAAGTTTTGTATTGTCTTAGTCAAAGTTTGAGAAGTTGGATGTTCAAGCAAATATCCGTTTACACTGTCTTTTATTACGCTTGTGGACACCGGGCTTGCGGCAGCTATAATCGGGCACGATGAGGCGGCAGCGCGCAGGAGCATGTCATCTTCATATTCCCCTGAATCAAGATACAAAAACACATTTGCTGTTTTTAAATAAGAAAACATATTTGAACTTTCTGACTCAAAATAGACAAAGCTAGAAGTTTTAGAAAACAGGGTGCGCAAACGTGTTATGTGAGGATTGCCGCTAATGACTACCAGACCTGCTTTTCTGTAACTTTTTCGAAGAAGCTGTGTTGCTTGAATGGCCAACTGTAGTCTCCATCCACGGGCCGTTGTTAGAATAATAAAATTAAAGTCTGGATGAACTTCTTTAATGTTGATAGTTGCTTGAGCGTTTTGCAAATCGTGCGGGTCATATACGGCCGGGTACAGTACTATCTTATGTTTTTCTAAATCATTTTGTGCAGCTGCTGTCAGGTAGACACTTACTTTTTCCGAAAAAGAAAATATACGGTAGGTATAATTAAAAACTGCAGCAAGAGGTACGGCCAAAAATCGTTTGAGTAGGGTAGTGGACGAGGAGTGTATGTCCCAATAAAAGTTGTGCACATTAAGCATCCACGTGCGGTCATACAAGTTGGAGATGAGGGCGCCGAGCCACCCCGCACTATACGCATCGTCCGATACTATAAGGTGTGCGTACAGCTCTCCCTTCCAAAGGAGTTGTGTACGTATGGTGCGCCATCCATCCCAAATGTATAGGAAAGGAAACCAGGAGTTTGTGGGATATATCCACCCTTTTTCTCCTAAAGGTTGAATACTAAAACCACTTTTTCTATTTGTGAGAACCACAACATGCAGTACTTCTGCTGCGTCTTGCATGATGGTCAATTGTGCATGACGCTCACCGTTTTTGTCAAAAAAACTACTGTCGGATGTTATAAAAAGTACATGCATAGTATCGCATTAGTATACAACAAATAGTATTGCTTTTGAGAGAATCTTTCCGAAAGAATGATAAAATGAAAGCTATGCGAACTACATATAAATCATTCCTCAACCTAGTATACAAACAATTAATAGGCGTAGGCTTCCTGTCCACTTTTTTATTACTCGCTCCTCAGTTGACGCATGCGCAAGCAGTAGCGTTTGACCCCTATAATTCGTCTGATGTTGAGATGCGGGTGCGTCTCCTTACCTTTAAATACGAAGGGTAGGTACTATGGTTTATATGGCGGCAAACAAGAAAAAACACCTCACGAGTGAGGAGCGGTTCTGCATTGA
>JAYVXU010000061.1:0-2968 GCA_043784925.1 Candidatus Adlerbacteria bacterium | reverse complement strand
CTCATGCACTGCCACAAGCACCTCTCCCACCACGGCTAGTCCGGTCCCTGGTCCGTTCTCTATTGGGAGGGTCTGTTCGTCAAGGGCCTGAAAAGTGTTTATCTGAAGGGCCTCGGAGAGTTGGTCGTATTCCTGTCCGAAGCGCAAGGCGGTGAGTTTTGATTTTTGGATTGTGTCGTAGGAACTTTTTACAACTGACCTTGCCCCTGGCTTTACCCATTTGTCAAAGTTCTTGTCATAACTGTTCATGGCTTCATAGAAGTCCGGCAGGCCATAGGTCTTCTCATAGGTGTTTGAGAATGGGTCTGTCTGTAAGTAGGGACCTGTCTCATGCCACATTGGGCGAAGGACCGATGAAACGTCGCCGGTTGGATAAATTGTTGTAGTGCTGAACGCCCGCGATCCAGTGCCGGGGTTAGAGACAGCATACTTTTCTCCTACTTCAAAAAGTGGTTCAATGGTGGCTGCTTTCGGAGAATATATCTCGAATAAGTAAACCGTTGCTGTTGATGTTGACCATAAAGCCCCAAGCCCCCTGAGTGGGACTTTGGTATAGACGAATCGACCATTTTGGCTGTCTATCTTCGCATCGAAAATGTCAAAAAGACTTGGATCAGTTACAGATGATAGTGGATTGACTTTGATGATCTTTATCCGGTCTCCTTTGCTGAAAGTGTATCCTAACCCAACACTTGTCAAAGTGCTTATGTCGATGGCGGTCCCCGAAATGTTTGATCCTATCGTTTTCGTATATGTAATAGTCCCGTCAGTTGCGACCTTATAGTAGAAAATGTCATTTGTGAGGTACCTGTAGAAATTGCTCGTGCTCATAATGTTGGAAACGACTACTGCGTAATTGTATGCCGTCAGTGGGATGCTTGCCATTGCTATGATACCAAGGTTTGCCTGAATGATGTATGGTGGCTGTCCATACAGGATGTTGAATGGCACCATCCTGTATGGGATCGTGACCGATACATCACAGTGCACCCCGCCGACGAATCGCCCGGATAAATCAAAAAAAACCAAACCTACTTTGTAGGTTCCCCCATCCTTAAAATGACGTATCGCCCTGGTGTTGGAAAATGCAACCGTGGTGACGACGGCGTTTATAGAATCAGTTGCTTCGTGGGTTACCCCCTCCTTATTGTTGAACAGGAAAACTCTGTTTCTTATTACCTTCAGCGCCTTCGACGTTCGGGGGATGCTGTCGTTCCACTTGGCCGCCTCCGCGTCTGGCACAGTTGAAAGGAACGTATCATTATAAAACCTGTGCGTAGCCCCGGATAGCGGCGTCTTTTCCACTTTGTAAATAAAATACTCGTTGCCACCGTTAACCCGCACTGCCCACTCAACCTGCTTGACTGTTGCCGGAAAGTCGGCGGTTGCTGTCACCACGTCAATCGCATTAGGTCCGTCGATTGGAGAGAACACTATGCTGGAGACAGTTATAGTGATGGCGCTGGTGTTGGAGTTTTTCCAAGTCTGGCCAGCTCCATTTTTACCATACTTGACGTAGATATTAAGTGCCCTCAATTTGGAGTCGCTGTCGGCGTCTGTGGATCTCGCCCAAGCCCCAGCGGCACTAACCCAAATGCCATTCTCTTTGGGATCTGTTTGGTTTTTAAGCAATATTCTTTCTCCAGCCGACATTATTCTGCCGTCGATGGTCTGGTTTCCAGAAAGCGTGTAGCTGGTCCCATACTCCCCAAGTATCTCCACTGTTGTCGATGGAAGTGTCCAGGAGTCACATGACGAAGATGCCGCGCCAAACACGCTCCGCTCACCGTCCTCATACACGTAGCGGTGGAAAAACTGGAAGTAGTTGCCGGCTACATAGTTGTTGGCGTACCCTATTTCATACACTGGCGTCCAGATGAGCACTCCCCTGGGAGGTCGCTTTATTAAAGTGATCTGGTCAATGGTCGGTGTATAAGTAGCCCCTGCAATAGCTTTAGTGACGTTTATTTTGAAAATGTCACTTGTGTTGTTGGTGAACATCAAAAAATCCCCAATGATGTCCATGTCCACGAAGTCGGTGGCCGCAAAGGCAAACAGATCACTACGCATGACTCTGGTTACGACTCCATCTTTGTACTGGTAGATGGTGTTAAAAGACACCGTGGCATTGTAGACGGCAAAGAAATAACGATTCCCCGCCCGATCCTCTAACCCTCCTATAATCTTATTTGTCCCAGCGCCCAAGTCAGCGTTGGTTACTACGGCATTCCCCGCAACGCTTGAAATTAAATCCTGTAGTGAGGCTGTGGATGAGGCTGGTTGTACCGAAATGCCGTTGTATAGTTTGCGATGGTCCCCTGGCTTTAGACTTCTGCAATCTGAATCCAAATTCATCCTCCGAAAGACTTGTTTTATTGACTGGCTCATCTATCAAACGGATTGAATTAGCCTGTACGCATCACGGGCACACTCTAGTACGTCTTCGACGGTGATCGGACGAAGCCTGTTCTGGACCTTGAAAAGTTCTTTGTCGTACATATCCTTCGCCCGCTCCTTTTGCATTCCGTTTGAACTCTTGGCGAATTCGTGCCTCATCCAATGGATATACAGTTTCAGGAGTTTGGCGGCATAGATATTCACCACTGTGGACTCACAAGGATTGAACCCATCTGTAATGTACTCTAGGTAAACCGGCGTGGCTCCATCCACGGCAGGACTAAACTGGATCTCACGACGTTCGGTGTTAATCTTGTAATAGCCAACGCCATTATCCTTTACGGTGAGCCCATACAATTGTCCCGCATCCTCTCCGCGCGAGGTCCTGTTGTTCCAGAACCAGTATGGGACCGCCTCCTGAATTGAAGGACTGGCTGTGGTTACAATCGGGTCAGTAATCCCGTCCATATTAGCATCGGGGCGATATAGCGATATCCTGTCATTGGTCGTGAATACCCTTATCTCATTATTCACCACCACGCCGATCATACAGATGTCTACACAATCTATT
>JAYVXU010000060.1:0-28641 GCA_043784925.1 Candidatus Adlerbacteria bacterium | reverse complement strand
ATGGTGGCGTTAGTGCTTGTCCAACGCAATTGCACACTACCGCCGAGAATAATTGTTTCGGGTATTGCAGTTATGGTGCAGGTTGGCAAGGGAACACTTGTGCCGGGGCTCTGCGAAGGCGTCTGAGCCAAGGCTACGGGTGCCAAAGCGAAGAAGGAGGATAGGATGGAGGCCGCGAGTAGGAGTCGGCTCTGGTACTTAGTCACGGGGTAATTGTAGCATTACAATAAGAAGCAGTTCGACAATATGCACAAAATGCCGTATCGTATTCCTTGTTCGCAATGGCTTAAAGGGTTTAGTGAGTTACCTATGCGTCGGTGGCAGAGCTTGCCCCGCCGCGGCGGGGTGAAGTCAATTGCAATTATGTGGCATGTCTACGTCTTAAGAAGTTTGAAGGACCATGGATATTACATTGGTTGCACAACAGATATAAAGCGAAGACTTAGCGAACATAATGCTGGTCAAACACTTTCTATTGCTAAACGTACTCCGTTTGAAGTAGTTTATACAGAGACTTACACAAATCAGAGCGATGCGTATGTAAGAGAAAAAGTTTTGAAAAGCTACAAAGGCGGAAATGGTTTAAAGGTTCTATTGGGCTAAATATGCGTCGGTGGCAGAGTGGTCAATTGCAATTGGCTGTAAACCAATCGCCCTAGCGGCTACGTAGGTTCGAATCCTACCCGGCGCACTAACGTCAGAAAGTCTCAACTCTTGTTGGGACTTTCTGCGTTTAGACGCGTCTGTGAGTAGGATTCGAACCGGGGGTCCCAATTTTGTAGCTTTAAGCTATTCAAAATTGAGGATGCCGCATTTTTTATGCGGCCAGGATTTGAAATGACCAAAGCGACTATATTTTTGAAGCGTTTGGAAACAAAGTTTCCAGGCGAATCCTACCCGAAGAAATTACGATACAGAAAATTATAAAATAATGTGCTTATCTCCATTTTCTCCGAATAAATATCGGAACACACAAATTTATAAAATAACATACTAATCCCCATTTACCATTTACTTTAATATATTAAAGTAAAAAACGAGTTTTATAAAAATAGAGACGGACTGTACATCCGCCTCTTGAAACCCTTCCTATCTTTAATGATCAATCTTTGTTAGAACCAAGGTAGTAGATGCCACACACTAGTGGTGTACTTATCCCAAGCAAGATTGGGTAAATAATTATTGGAGGTAGAAACAATATACCAAGCCAGCAAATGATCGTTGCAATTAAGGCACAAACTACTACGAATAGTACAACTATCAAACGTAGTCCCTCCATTGCAATGTACCAAAAGATATAATATGCGCATAATGTAGCTACAAAACCTACAACAAAGTAAACGGGAAAGGCTATAAATACCAGTTTCAAAAAAAAGATGCCACCCATGCACACCCTCCTTTGCTTCTATATAAAATAATATAGTACTTATTTAATATTGTCAAGAGCACTACATAAATTTATAGAATGGAAATGGGGTCAAATGGAAATGGGGTCAGGACCCATTCTTGGGCCTTCCTACTCCTCGAGTAGTGTATCCAAGCTGTAAACTCTCTATCAGCTCGAGACGCCATTCAATAGTACCTAGCGGAGCTCCCTTTAACACTGATGTTCTAATTGAATCTAATCGGTTTTTTTCTATGGTTTGGTTAACATCAGCAAGGTATTTTTTAGGCTCTTCAATAATCCATGGACTTACAAGTAATTTTTGTTGAGGCGTACCTACCAAGCGACGATTGAGACTCCCCCACGCCCAATCCTCTGCTCGCGCCACGAGCTTTGCTCGCAGGGGATTCTGCTCAATATATTTCATAAGCAAAAGATAGTATTCATCAGTATTTACAATAAATGACTTGTAACGCCCTTGCTATAAGTGGCCGTAGCCAGTTGTTCCATGCATTACATGCCAACGCTGTGTATGCGTCTTGGTGAGCCAACCCATAAATCGTTGCACATCTTTATCATTTTCGGGATACAAAGCTAGATGAAAGTGATTTGGCATATTGCAATATGCCAATATGCGCATTTGTTCTCGCTTCGTTGCTTCCTCTAATACATTTTCAAATAATTGATAATCCTGTTTAGTTTTAAATATTGGAACACACCCACTTGCTCTGTTTATGACATGGTACACATATCCTCCGAGATCTATACGTTGTTGTCGAGCCACAGACGAAGAGTAGCATGTAAATGGGTCCTGACCCCAATTCCAGATTTCCTCGCGATTTCTTTCTTTCACAATACTAAAAATAACTTACATATTAAAAAATTGCTCTGTGTATTGCCACAGAGCGATTTTTCTTTTATTTTATGTAGATTATTTTTCGGAAGACACCAAGTCGGTCAAAGTCGACTTCACTTTGCTTTTACTTGATTTGCGTACTTCAAAGGTAAATTCATCTAATTCCCCTGGCTTGCCAACTTTTCGGTCCACTGTGACAGCTCCTCCTGACAGTACTCCTCGACTCACCATGAGCGAGGCTACTTTGGTTAGGATCTTATCTTGTATGAGTCTGCGCAGTGGGCGGGCACCATAGTGAGGGTTATACCCTTCTTTGGCGAGGTACTCCATAGACGCAGGGGTGAGTGTGAGTGTGATATCTTTTTGTGCCAAACGAGCCACTACTTCTTTTACTTGGATTCCAACAATTTCTTTAATAGCGTCGGTTGAAAGAATGTTGAAGATGATTATTTCGTCAATTCGGTTAAGAAATTCTGGCCTGAAGTATTCTTTGAGCGATTGTTGTACTCGCTCTTTTGCTACTTCGTAGTCTTTAACATCACTTCTGCCCCCCACACTAAAACCAAGTTGCTCCATTTTGTCGATATACTGAGCCCCAATATTCGAGGTCATGATGATAATAGTATTTCGGAAGTTTACGCGGCGACCCTTAGCGTCAGTGAGGTAACCATTGTCGAGCACTTGGAGAAGGATGTTGAACACTTCTGGATGTGCTTTTTCAATTTCGTCAAACAAAAGTACCGAGTAGGGCCTGTGGCGAACCATCTCCGTTAATGCTCCGCCTTCTTCGTGGCCAATATAGCCAGGGGGTGCACCTATTATTTTGGAGACAGAGTGTTTTTCCATGTACTCAGACATGTCGACTCGAATGAGTGATTTATCGTCGTCGAACATAAACTCGGCGAGGGCTTTCGTAAGTTCGGTCTTCCCTACCCCCGTGGGCCCCAAAAACATAAATGAGGCTATAGGGCGGTTTGGATCCGCAATACCCGCGCGCGAGCGTTTGACTGCATCTGCTACTTTTTGGACTGCTTCATTTTGACCAACGACACGATTCTCGAGCACCTCCTCGATCCTCATGAGTTTTTGAATTTCTTCTTCGAGCATGCGCGAAACTGGTATGCCGGTCCACTTTGAAACTACAGAGGCAATATCTGCTTCGGTTATTTCTTCTTTGAGGATGCGACGAGTGGATTGTAGTTTTTTAAGGCGTTTTGTCTTTTGGTCGAGTTCACGCTCCAATGCCGGGATTTCGCCATAGCGAATTTCAGCTGCACGAGACAGGTCGACTGTGGCCTCAGCGGACTCTGCTTCCATACGCAACGAATCAAGCTCCTTTTTAATGTTTTTAATATCAGACAATACTTGTTTCTCGTTTTTCCAGCGCTGTTCTATTTCACTTGTCTTTTCGCGAAGTTCAGCGATGTCACGCTCAATAACTTTTGTTCTAGCTTTAGCAGTCCTTCCTGCAGACTCACCTTCTTGTGAGGCTTCTTTTCGAAGCGCCTCCTTTTCGACTTCTAAACGCATAATTTTTCGATGTGCCTCTTCCAAAACAGGAGGTTTATTTTCAAGAGAGATGCGCAGACTCGACGAAGCTTCGTCTATAAGGTCAATAGCTTTGTCTGGGAGAAAGCGGTCTGGGATGTAGCGAGACGAAAGTTGAACTGAGGAAATAAGAGAGTCGTCCGTAATGTGGACCCCATGAAAGAGCTCATATTTTTCTTTGAGGCCGCGCAAAATTGCAATAGCATCATCTATTGATGGCTCAAGCACATACACCGGCTGGAAGCGTCGCTGGAAGGCTGGGTCGCGCTCAATGTGCTTTTGATACTCTCGTAATGTAGTTGCACCAATGACATGCAAGTCGCCGCGAGCCAAAGCAGGCTTAAGCATATTACTCGCGTCCATAGCACCTTCCGCGGCACCTGCGCCGATTATGGTATGTATCTCGTCGATAAAGAGAAGTACTTTACCTTCAGAGCGCTCAATTTCCTTCATGATAGCCTTGAGCCTTTCTTCAAACTCACCGCGATATTTTGTTCCTGCAATAAGGGAACCTAAGTCAAGTGACACCAAGTCTTTGTCTTTCAAAGATTCTGGCACGTCCCCCATAGCGATGCGGGCGGCCAAACCTTCGGCAATTGCGGTCTTCCCCACACCTGCTTCGCCAATTAAAATTGGGTTATTTTTAGTGCGGCGGGAGAGTATTTGGATCACTCGTTGAATTTCTTCATCACGACCAATTACTGGGTCAAGTTTATTTTCAAGTGCAAGCTTAGTAAGCGAGCGAGTATACTTGGTTAGCGCACGATATTTTTTATGCTCTCCTGCGGGAGTTACTTTAGATGAGCGAAGTTCAGTGAGAGCTCGCACAACAGACTCGCGGGTAATGCGGAAACGAGACAAACTCTCGCGTGCGAGGCCCGGAATATCGAGAATTGCTACGAACAAGTGCTCGGTCGAGACAAACTCGTCGTGGAGCTCTGTTGCTACCTTGGCCGAGCGCTCGAGCGCTTGTACAAGCTCAGGAGTTAAATAGAGTTGGTACGACGGGGATAAAACCGAGGCGTTGGTGGCCCCGTCGATAGACTCGAGTATGGTGTCAGTCAAAAGCACCAAATCTACCTCAAGCCGATCCAAGACTGAGGTAACGAGACTTTCCTCCTGTGTGAGGAGGGCGGCCAAGAGGTGCATAGGACTCACTTGATTTTGACCACGCTCTACAGCGAGCTCATGAGCCTTTCGAACTGCTTCTTTTGCTTTTGTAGTGAAATGGTTAAATGGTGGCATACTATATATATTTACGGTTTTGATAGAGGTTTAGTTTCATTTGTTTGAGGCTCCAGGGCAGATTTGGTCACCACAGAGTACATTTCTGAGGATTGCATAAGAGAGACTGAGGTAGAGATCCCGACCACTTCTCCAAAACGGGTAGCAAGTACAGAACCTGCTATGGAAGATCCTACACTAGACTCTACTTCGTTTGTACTGGGGTCAAGCGAGGCTATAACACCCTGGCCCACACTGTCGGAGCCTTTTCCTGAAATTCGAAGCACACTTTGTCCTAGTGTCAGTTTGGATGTATCAGCAATCTGGACGCTAGGGATACTTGTTGAGGCGCTAACTAACGTCACAATTTGAATAAGTGTTGAAGTAGCTTTACTTGAGCGAAGTATAAGGGACACACGGGCACCATTACTCAGTATTGCATCAAACTCTTTTGCACCAGAATTTACAAGAGAATCTCGGTCGGTCAAAGCGGTATTTTTTCCAACAACAATTCCCCTTGCAAGCAACTCGTTGCTCCCTCGAGCTGTGACCCTAATCACACTTTTTTGGAGCGTAGCTATGGTTTGCGCTACTAAGTCGTCATCTTTGATTACAATGGTTTTTTGAGTGGCAACTGTAGCTTGATTTTGCTGTGTAGTATTTGAAGGTACAACTGCTTGGACAGTATGCTCGACGATTTGGTTAATTGTCCGAGTCACAACTGGCGGAGCTTGGTTCATGAGGGACACCGTTACAATCCCTGTTGCCATGGATGTGACGAAGCTCACTAACAAAGTCAGAAGAATTATCTGATGTTTAGTGAGATTCTCAAGGTCCATATAGCTATTATGCCATAATTTGCCTTGCAAGAGAAGCGCTAGCGCTTGTACCGCTCATAGACTATTTTTACTTTTTTTGCTACAAAAAGTGCATCTTTTTTAGTGGCGGAAGGAAGTAGGGTCAGACGTATTGCACTTTTAATGAGGACTGGCTCGAGACCTAAGGCCACGAGCACATGAGAGGGCTCTTCGTCACTTGAGTCGCATGCGGAGCGAGTAGACGCTGCAACCCCTTCTGCACTGAGCGCAATTACTGCCATTTCTCCATCAAGGCTTGGAATGGATATATTTAAATTATTCGACACCCGATTATCACCAACCGCTCCGTTCAGGACAGTTGTGGGTATCAGGCGGAGTATTTCCTGGAAAAGTGTATTTCGAACAGATGCAATTTTTTGTGTACACCCCTCTTCGTTTTTTTGGGCTTCCTCAAGTGCGACAGCAAATGAACCGATGAGTGGCAAATTTTCAGTACCACTGCGTAAACCTCTTTCTTGCCCTCCGCCCAATTGTTGTCCCTCTATTTGCACTCCCCTTCGCACATACAACGCTCCTACTCCTTTGGGCCCGAGTATCTTTTGTCCATCCAGAGTCATCAGGTCTACGCCAATCTTCTCCATGTGGATTTTTTTCCATAGCGGGACTTGCGACGCATCAGTATGAAAATATAAAGGGACATTGCTGGTGCGTAAGGAACGTATATGACGAATTTCTTTCATTATTTCTCGAATAGGTTGCACACTTCCTATTTCGCTATTGATCCACTGAATTGAAATGAACCCTGTTGAATCAGTGACTGCCGCTTTGAGCTCTTCAAGAGAAATAAGGCCTGCAGAGTTTACACTGAGTTCAGTGAGCCGAAGTCCGGAGTGAGTGAGTTTTCGAAGCGGCTCTAAAATTGAAGGATGTTCAATGGATGTGGTGATAGCATGGAGTCCTGGATTTTTTGCCAATAAAGGCTCGAGCACACCCATAATTGCTATGTTATTGCCTTCCGTCCCACCTGAGGTAAAAATAACTTCGTCCAGGTGCACGCCCTGTCCCGCTAACCCGAGCGCGTCAGCTACTCTTTGCCTTGCCTTAGCCAATTCTTGTGCAGCCTGCATTGCCTCGCTATGAAGAGCGCTCGGGTTCCCGAATACATCAAGAAGCCTCAGGAGTTCTTTTTTTGCTGAAAGCGAAATAGGTGTCGCAGCAGCTGCATCAAGATATATTCGCTTCTTATTCCAAATCATTGTCTAATTAGTATATACTGCTCTGTATGAATTCCGCATCTTCATCTCTACACTCTTTTTTTATTTCTGCAAGCCCCTATCTGGCTCTTGCTGCCGGAGTAGTTGCTCTTCTTGCTGTTGGATATGCCCTACTTCTCAGCCGACGACTAGACAAACTAACTTTCGGGAATGGGGGCTCAGTTGAGGATACACTTGGAGTACTAACGGCGCACATGAAGGAATCTCAGGCTTTTCGTCGCGAACTAGAGGTATATTTAAAACACACTGAAACACGGCTTCGCTCGTCAGTTCGAGGGGTGGGCGTGGTGCGCTATAACCCTTTTGCCAATGACGGTTCTTCGGGAGGCAACCAAAGTTTTGCTATCGCCTTCATTGACGAAACCCTATCAGGTGTGGTATTTTCAGCTCTCTACTCTCGCGACAGAGTGGGGGTATATGCTAAACCTCTGACTGGCGGTAAATCCACTTTTACACTCTCGGAAGAAGAGCAAGAGGCTCTCACCAAAGCCACTACCTCTCTCGCGGACAAACGTGAACAAAAATAACTATCATGCAACCACAAGAATCTATTTTAGGGAATACCGGTCCCGGCCGGCCACCGATTGTGGCCGTGGTGGGCCATATCGACCACGGAAAATCGACACTTCTTGATTATATCCGAAAATCAAACATTGCAGCGGGCGAAGCCGGTGGAATCACGCAACATTTGTCTGCGTATGAAGCATTGCACACCACAGAGGCGGGTTTACAAAGACGCATAACCTTTTTAGATACTCCTGGACACGCTGCATTTCGTGCTATGCGCTCGCGCGGCCTCACTGCAGCCGACGTAGCTATTTTAGTGGTGTCTGCCGAAGATGGAGTCAAACCTCAAACCGTAGAAGCAATCTCACTTATTTCCGAAGCAAAAATCCCTTTTATCGTCGCTCTCACTAAAGTGGATAAGCCTGGTGCAAATATTGAGCGCGCAAAAATGTCTTTGCTCGAGAATAATGTCTATGTCGAAGGAATGGGCGGCGAAATTCCCTATGTTGCCGTGTCGAGCAAAACCGGCGAGGGAATTCCCGAACTACTTGAACTTATTTTACTTGCCGCAGAACTGGAAGGATTGAGTGCTGACCCAAGTAAACCCGGCGAAGGTTTGATTATCGAGGCCCACATGGACCAAAAGCGTGGCAATACTGCAACACTTATTGTGAAGGACGGGAGTATAAAAAATGGCGAGTATGTTGTGTCCGGAACTAGTTTTGCGCCGGTGCGCATTATGGAAAATTTTTTAGGCAAAGCAATTAAGGAAGCGCTTCCAGGAAGCCCAGTTAGAATTGTAGGGTTTAGTACTCTTCCTGAAGTGGGAGAATTATGGCGAGTTGTCGAAACTAAAAAAGACGCAGAAGCACACGCCTTAGAAGCAAAAGGAAATCGAGAAGCACCTACCAAGTCTCCGGCAGCACAAATAGAAGAAGACGAAAAGCCCCGCCTCATCGTGCCGCTGGTTATCAAAACAGATTTTGCCGGCACCGGAGACGCGGTTTTGCATGAGTTACTCAAACTCCCTCCTGACCCTAAACTTGAAGTGCGGGTAGTCGGGCGTTCGGTCGGACAAATTACTGAAAACGACGTTAAACTCGTCGGTGCCTCTACTCCTGCTGGGATTATTGTCGGATTTAATACCAAAGTCGAAAACGAGGCACGTCAATTAGCAGAGAGGCTTGGTGTTGAAATTGCAACATTTGACATTATTTACAAGTTGACCGAATGGTTGGGCCTTGAACTGGAAAAACGTCACCCCCGCGAAAATATGGATGAACGTATAGGCTTAGCAAAAATTCTTAAAGTGTTTAGCAATCAGCAAGGTCGCGTGGTGCTTGGCGCCCGAGTCGAAGAAGGCGTGTTAACTGAAGGAAACCAGATAAAAGTAATGCGCAAGGACGAGGAGATAGGTCGTGGAGAGATTGTTAGTTTGCAAACTCAAAAAACGTCGGTCAAAAAAATTGAAAGTGGTAAAGAATTTGGGGGCATGATCAAAATTTCGGCGGAGCCGCAACCAGGAGACTACCTGGAGGCTTTTGAGGAAGTGTACAAGTAAATTTCGTTAAAATTACATGATAGGAAACAGAAACGAGCGAATACAAGAAGCCCTGCGTGCAACCGCCGCAGAATTTTTGGCGCGCGAAGCTGGGCGCCAGTCTATGATCACTGTAACCTATGTCCACATGGCTGAAGATGGACGAAGTGCCCTTATTTTTATTACCGTATTTCCAGACACTAATGAGCAGTCTGCTTTAGCTTTTGCTCAGCGAAGCCGGAGCGAACTTAACCTCGCGTTTAAAAAACATGTGCGCGGTGCCTCCCTTCCCCATATCGAATTTCGCATTGACACCGGGGAAAAAACTCGCCAGCGCTTAGACGAACTTTCATAGAATCGTTTGTTGCGTTAGAGTAATAAAGCGCCAGAGCTTGGCGGACAGGCCACGTAGTCAAGTGGTAAGACGAGAGTCTGCAAAACTCTTACGCGCGGGTTCGATTCCCGCCGTGGCCTCCAGAAAAAAGCGTACTCGACAGCCTGATGAGGCATCACCTGCGTGCTTTTTAGCGGAATCGAAAACCGCAGCGATGTCTCGTTAGCAAACGTGACCGCGAGGCAAGGCTATGAAAATTCTACTGCAGTAGAATTATTCCGAGCCGATTCCCGCCGTGGCCTCCACATTTTTATAGCGCTGCTATCAACACGTCACCTAAAGCCGCTACCTCATCCATAGTTTCAGTACCTACGGCAATTCGAACAAAAGATGTTTTAAGAAATTTTTCTGCTACTGGGCCTATAAAGTAGATACGCGTCGTATCAAATCCAAAACCTGCACCACCAATAATGTCGACATTACGCTTTTTAGCTATCGATAGTACCCGGGCAACATAATTTTTGTGGTATGACGGCTTATGGTATTTTTGCTTAAATTCTAAAGTAAATACACCTCCAGTAAACGGCAAATCTTTTGTCCAAGAATACCCGCGATAGGTCGGCAAACGTGGATGTACAACATGCGAAAGTGAACAGGTATGTTCATGCGCATATGCATCTATCCGCCCAGCAAGTAGGGTTGCGTTTCTTCCTATGCGCATAAGTCGCTTAGTAAACAATTTCCTGTTTGGCACTGGAAGCGAGAGTGTTGATGTGTCAGATAAAATAGTACCAAGGTGCATTCGTGCTTGAAGCAGGCCCGGCGTCGTAACTGGAACAATAATAACACCTCCATGCACACGGTCCTGACCCCACTCAAAATACTTACTCAAACTTGCGATAACAATTAATTGCATACCGAGCGGGTTGACAGGTAGGTCACGAAACGGTTGATACATAGCTGCGGTGGCACTTATATCTACAATCATCACGGACTTGTACGAAAGTATGCGTGACAAACTTGGGATAAGCTTGGATAAATTCGGCATCGCGAGCGAAGCTGTGCCGCACAACGAGTCAAGTAAAATAATTTTTGGCTTATGTTTTTTAGCCAGAGCAAGAATCGCATCAGTATCGAATTCATCGAAAAATATAACTCTTCCAGGTAAGATCATTTCAATAACTATTTTATTTTGAAAATAGATTGTCTTGCCGGCGAGAGCAACATCATCCGGCTCCATTGTCGAAGCGAAGTGCACTAGCGTCGTCGTGAGCGCAGACATACAACTACTCGTGAGAAACGCCCACGGTGGGAACCTGAATCCTTGATCAACATATTCGTTTATAAATAGACGAGCATACTCCGTCCCATCCATATGTAAGTCACGCGTATAGTCATTCATGTTCACTTTAATATCTCCAGTGCGATTTCCCGCTTGAGAGAGTCTTGTATGCGCAAAAGATGGAGATTGCCAGTTTCCCGCCGACAGGACCGAACCAAGATTATTTTGTAGTATGCGCAACAAGTCAGCTTTTGCTTTTTTAAATGCAATGAGCCGCAAATTATCGCTTTCAATCCACGTATCTTTCGCTCCTATTTCAATGCGAAGGTCTTGAAGCAAGTTTTCGTATGTTTCGCTTAGTTCAACTGTTTTTTTAAGCAGGTAGGCATGAGACCCGGGTTCATATGATTGCTTTGCTTTTTCAAGATGCGCTTTGTGTTTGCCGATCCGCTCAAATGAAGACGAAGTCAGGGATTCTAATTCGATAAGATCGTCCAGAAGATCCGACAGAGTTTCATTCATGAGGGGTATTTTAACACAACAATGTAGGGGTGCTACACTAACAGGTAATGTACTCTAGCTTTAAGAATCCTCTTACCCTCGTACCTGTTTCCTTGGGAAAGGAAAAAATGTTTGTGCCTGTCGCAGAGATTCCAGGAAAAAGTCCGGGTAAAACATTGCTTATTACCGCAGGTATGGATGGGGATGAATACGAGAGCATTGAAGCTGCATACGCATTAATCGAAAAATACAAAACACGAGCTTTTGCTGGTCGTTTAGTCATTATTCCAATAGTAAACATGTATGGCTTTGAAGCTCGTTGTGCAGAAAATCCTTTAGACAATCTATTCCCAAAACACCTATACCCGGGTCGAAGAAACGGTACACCAAGCGAAAGACTACTCCACTGGCTCTCAACAAGTTACGTACGAGACACGCAAGCATGGATAGACATGCATAGCGGTTCTGTCTCCGAATCACTGGTGCCTTTTGCGTGGTTATACAAAACCGGTATTGAAGCCGTCGATACACAAGCGCAGGCGTGGTATATCGAAAGTGGCGCTCAATATATTGTATTTCAAAAGGCAGAGCGCGGCTGGCGAGCTAACCTACTCGCACAACACTCCTGCCTTTATTTTGAAACAGAAGCGGGCGAGCGAAGCTCTTTAAAGAAAGAACATATTGAGCAACACATTGCTTGGGTTGAATTGCTGATGCAGCAGCTCGGTATGCTACCCACAACACCTTCCGCTACCAAACATACACAAACCATATTTGACGGGGTGCGCAAAGTTATAGCAACGCATAACGGACTCTTCTATCCTGTCCACTCTGCGACCCAAACGATTAACAAAGGAGACACACTTGGCTCACTGCGGACTTATGATTTGAGAAAAATAGATACGGTCACATCGCCCATACAAGGAACTATTCTTTGGCAAAGAGATACACCTATGGTACGTAAAGGCGACACCTTATGTGGTATTGGATATAAAAATGCATAAGCCTTTCATTACTTTTTCTGAGAAAATATAGCAAGTGTATTATTTCGAAAGTGCAAAATGTTTTCTAGCGTTAGAGCATGCTCAAGTGCAGCAATAAATTCAGGTTTACGGGAAAGATTCATGACCACATACCCATCTTCAGCGACCAATTGAGACAGATCTTCTACTGTTTTTTGTTCAAGTAATCGTGGTTCAGGTTGGTCACCATAAAACACATCAACTAAAATCACCTCGAAGGTTTGCGTGAGTGTCGGCATAATATCACATATGTCACCTACATGTATCACTGGTTCTCTTTTCCAGAGTTGTAGATCTTTAGCAATAGTAACCATAGCCTCATCCCATTCAATAACACTTAACTGTGCCTCAGGAAAGTACTGTTCAATAGAACGCACACCACTTCCACCCCCAAGCCCAAGCATAAGCACACGTGCGACATTTTTTTTGATTGGCAGATGTTGTATGCCATATTTCCATAAATCTGCCATATACTTACACGACTGATTAAACTCCCCCGCTTCTACGACTGGGTTGCGAAACCCCGGATACACAGTAATCGTGCCGTTTTTCTCTGACTCAACAGAGTACTTTTTAAACCAACGCATACTAAGAGGTAAAGAGTGCGAGGTGATTGTAGCGATATACCCAGCTCTCGGTAAGCTTTACATACTGCGCTAGAGTGGTAATGATTTCTTCTGTTTCGAATACATTTAGAAGCATATACCCTTTGGTTCCCATAAGGCGGCGTATATGGCCTACAGTCTTACTATTCGTTAAGCGAGCGTCTGGCATATTTCCAAAAAATACATCAATAATAATGAGGTCAAATTGTTGCTCAAGCTTTGGAAGAATCTCAAACATGTCCCCCACTTGTATCGATGGTTGTTTGGAAAATTTTCCATATTTCTTTGCAATAGTAACCATAACCGGATCCCACTCTATTGCCATCACCTCTGCATTAGGGAACGCTCGCTCAAGTTCATACACAGCAATCCCTGCAGCAAGTCCACACAGTAATACTGATTTTGGTGCAAAGCTTTGAGGCAACTTCTGCAGTGCACTCCGCATCATTTTTTGCAAATAAGGGCTCGTTTGTGAAAATCCGTTTACTCGCACAGTCGAAGAACCAAACTGCTGATACACATCAATGCGGCCATTTTTTTCTGATTGAAAGGATGAGTGTGTTGGAAATATACTCGGTAAAAAACGCAACATAGTATGCAGTATAACACTTGGCATACCGCCCTGTGTCTATTGTCATACCAAGAGCAAGGAAGGTACACTACAAAAATGTACGGACCGATTATAACGGAAGCACCACCTGGTTTTGTTCCCTATCAAAATTGGGAAGAATATCAACTTCCTTATGCAACGTTACCCATTTTTCAGCCAAAATGGGTAGGACAAGACCCAAAGGGGTTTTTTCGTGGCATTTGGCCCATGTTTACCGAGGAGTATATAAGTGACATGGAACCTATTCTTGCAGACTCAGATCCAACAGGGACGGCACCGAGCCGCTTGCTCATATGGCAACGCGTGTTTCGTACCGACATTCCGCCAGGATGGAATATAAAAGGCGACCAACCCTCCATGCTTGGTGGATTTGCAACCCTCAACTCCCCGGACTTTCGCCGTAATTGGTCTGAGTCTGCACGTCGCTATGTGAAAAAATGGCACATCGACTTTAAAGGCACACACTATAGAGTCATACAATTACCAGCAGAAGAATTTATTAAACACTACCGGCGTGCAACTCTTCCACTATCACAGAAAATGGAAAACCCAGGAGAAGTGCGGCGTCGCCTTGCTCATGGAGCAAAAATGGAGTTTTGGTGTGTACAACATATCGCTACGGGCGAAATAGCCGCAGGCATGGCAACCATACCATCACCCTCAAATAATGGCTCTTACTATCTCCATGGTCTTTTGGTTAAGAAATACTCACACGATCCTCTTATGGAAGGCCTTATGGATCATTGGCACGAGCGCTGTTTTGCCGCAAACATTCGGTATCTTCATTTTGGCCACTTTTGGCAGCCCGGGGAGTCTTCTGACTCCAAAGGTTTTTCAATGTTTAAAGCAAAATTTGGTTTAGAATATATTTCGTATCAACCTCGTTTATTTAAGTCGGTGCGAGGAAGATTATTTTAAAGCCCACATTCAAAATAGTATCTTTTGTGGTAACGAAAAGGTGTACACCTTCCTGCTTTATTAAACTGATGGGATGCCGTATATTTACTGAATCTCGCCGGGATGATGAAATGGTAGACATAGGGGACTTAAAATCCCCAGATCGAAAGGTCGTGAGGGTTCGAGTCCCTCTCCCGGCACTAAAAAACATTCATGCTCTTTCCTTATCACCCTACCACCACAACAGTACCCGAAGGGTATATGCCAAGACAGCAGTGGCCTGAATATGAAGTGGCATTAGATATTGTTCGTTCCATGCACCCAGGGAAGATTGGGGAAACTCCTACAGGCGCTATCTGGGGTTGGTGGCCTTTTTCAATAGAAGAATACATAAGTGACCAAGAACCGGTTATACCTATCAATCATCCACAAAGAGCACCTCTTGCAATAATACGATGGCAGAGAGTTACGAGAACAGATATACCTTCCGATTGGAAGCAGGTATCCAACAAAATATTTCATATCGAAGGATTTTCGGATCTTGAAGGGAAAGACCAATATCAAAAACATTGGTCTGAATCAGCACGTAGAAATTTTCGAAAGTGGCAAGAATATGAAAAGCAAGGATACGCGATAGTTCCTATCACCTACTCCGAATTTAAGGAGGCATACAAACGGAGTCCTGTGGCAAGACATACGCACGGACAAAGTATCCATTGCACCGAATACAGAGTTGCTGCAGAGAATAAACATCTTGATCTGTGGGGAGTAAAGTGGAAAGATACAATTATTGCAGGCTTATCGGTTACAAACTCACCTTCAACTAAATCTTCTTACTATTTAAGTGGGTTTATCCATACACAAACGCAACACATCCCCACCATGGTAGGTTTAATGCACCACTGGCACGTCGAATCTGCACGGCGCAAAATACGCTTTTTGCACTTTGGTTTTTTTTGGTGTCCTGGTAGGCCGCGTAACTGGCGTGGCTTTTCCAATTTTAAAAGTAAGTTTGGTTTAACTTATATCAATTATCCACCTGCACTGTATAAAATTAGATTTAAATTTAGAAATAAGAAGTAGTTGTGACATATGAAGATGTGTAGTATTTTTATTTTACCCCTATCGTTTTAAACAGGGTGTAACCAATAATCCGCCCATAGCTCAGTTGGTAGAGCAGCTCCCTCTTAAGGAGACGGTCCCAGGTTCGACCCCTGGTGGGCGGACACGATAGTCAAAAAGCAAACTGCTTTGCTTTTTGCGATACGTGTCCGGGACGGAGCGATGTTTTTGTTTGAGGCTTTGCGAAAGGCAAAAACCGCGAGTCGGGATCGCGAGATTTTTACGTCAGGAAAAATACTTGTGATGACACGACTAAGCCGCAGACATGTCTCGCTAGCAAGCGAGACAGTCGAGGCGGGATCGCGGAATTTTCTGAGCGTCGGCGAAGAAAATATCTGTGATGACACGAAAAAAACTGTTACTAGGACGAGTGTTGTGATGACATGAATATTGCCGTACAATCCACGAATGCCCTCGTGGCGGAATTGGTATACGCGCGTGCCTTAGGAGCACGTTCCGAAAGGATTAGAGGTTCAAGTCCTCTCGGGGGCACCAAAAAGAAAAACTGGCTTATGGCCAGTTTTTCTTTTATTCCCGCATCTAAAAATGTTCGTACAAAATACATTTGACAAAAACATTTTTTCTTGTAAAATCTTGCAAGATCGAGCCAAGGCTCAAACCAGCTCTTCAACATAAAGGAAACTCTCATGAGCTTCATAAACTCAATCAACGACTGGGTCTACAGCCACTGGTTACTACTCCTGATCATATTGATCCTTGGGGCAGCCTTCTACGTTTTTGGCCCCTTCCCTCCAATTGGAGGAGGTTCACCCTCTTCCCCGCATCCACCAGACAATGGTCCCCATCCTTCTCCAGATGACCCACACCCTCCCTCAGGGCCAGGCCCAACATTGGGAAGTTTCTATCAATCTCAAGGAGACAGTGGAAAAACTATAACTAGTTTTTTGATTGGTATTGCTGCAAGTATTCTGCTTACCCTAATTATATGGTCGGCAACTACTATATTCATGGGGTCGTATTTCGATATTCCTGACTTCCCATGGTTTGCCTGGTCATTACGTAATGCAGTGGGATTACTGTTAGGAATCCTTGCAGGATTTTTCTTCTTCGAGACTGGACGTTTTAACATCGAACCAAGTCATCAGGCTTATGCCACCTTCTTAGGCTACCCATTCACGATGTTTGGGGTTGGTGATGGCTGGGTTATACCAGGCCTCATGGAGGTACACTCTGAATCTACCGCTGCCCACCAAGACGTGGGTGAAGGTCCCTCTAAGTATCCAACTAAAAACGGCGTGCCTATTACTCTGGATTCAGAATCAACCTACGTCGTGGAAAATGTACTGCGAGCTACCAGAATGCCTGTAGACCAACGACCGCAATTTGTGGCAGCAACAAGAGCTGCTGCAGTACGGAAATATATTGGTACTAAAGAATTTCGAGTCAGCGAACTAAATCCAGGTATAACAGAGGAAAATACACCCTTGTCACAAAGGACAAAAATCCTCGAGTTTATTAACGGACTTAAAGGTGAGATTTCAAACCAGGGTCCGGAGTGGGTTTTAAAAGAAATGAATTATACCTTACGTGAGTTTGGTCTTCGGGCAAAGCAAGTACAGCTTGAAAACGTATCATTCGACCCAACGATGGAGAAAAAAGCTGAAAGAATTTACGATGAGATGCTTGAGGGCGCAGGCCTAGGCTTAAATAGCGTGAATCAAAGCAATGTCGCAGACAGTATAATGGATCGAACTTTAGCTCGTGCAGGGCTTAAAAAGGAAGATCTAACACCGGACCAACGCCTACGACTAGCGACGCTCGCTCACAATCAAGCAATGTCAGCGGAAGGACAAGCAAGTGTTATACATGTGGAGTCTAGTACCCCTATCACTCCTAATGTAAACGTAGGAGGTCAACCTCAAAACACCCAGCCCCCTTCCCCTAAGTAGGAGAAAGTATGGATCAGCCAAAAACCGCACCTCCCGCACATAAAGAAACAGAAACGAAATCTGCGGAAGAATTGTCTTTTCGTCAAAAGTTTATTCGAGGGACTCTATGGCTTGTGGCACTATTGTTTGCTGCAGCCGTGGGATTTTCCTACTTGTTATCTGGAGGAATTAGCCTCCCGCAAACAGGCTCAACTGTTTCCACGTTTGTGTCGCGAGGAGCGAATCTTTTTTCCACACCTCGCACCTCCGCCACCTGTCCTGGCACGCGTTACGTGGTTACGCTCATGCCCTCGTGGTTTGAGTTTAACCCCGGCGGTGCATGCCGGACAGTCGTTGAGGTTACAAGCGGCAATTACGAGAACGCCGACGCACTTGGGGCGTTTCCCCGCGCGTCCGTGGAACGTCGTACAGCCTTGTGGGTACGCGCACTAACCCCAACAGCCCAGATTGAGTACAGTCTGTGCCCTAAAGAGCTTCCGGAGCCCAAATTACAACTCGGGTGTCTACCAGACTCCTAACACTACAACAGCAAGCATTACCGCTTGCTGTTTTTCTTTTTCATTAGTGGAAAAACCCTTTTACCGTGTTTGATATGACGTTCAAAATAGCGAAGGTTGCTATGATGATAAACAACCCAAGCAAACCAAATGCCATATGTTTTTTACCTTCTTTTGAGGGCTGGCCACTGCGCAAGTTCCAAATAAAAGAAGCGGCTCCCCAAACAAATAAAAGCACTGCCACAGCCGTGAGCAGTACTAATATGGGGTTAAAAATAACTACGATTATCTTATTTAGAAGCCCGCATGTTGCAGCGTCAGCAGTACAAGAAGGCATATAAGAAAGTTTTACCTACTGAATACGAGGGAAGTTAGGAGCGTTAACTTGCGTTGATGAGTTATTACCACTACCAAGTATTGCAATTTGAGCCACTTTAATGAGTCCCCACACTGACACCATAACAAAGAGCCCAACAAGACCTGCGATGATTGTTTGGGTTCCTATTTTATGGTCAGGGTGTCTGATATATTGAAACAATCCCCAAAAGAAAGCCAGAAGGGAGATACCGATAAGCACAGGTATTGCGGTAAGTACCAGCGTACCTATCACTTCAATAAAATGTTTGACCGGGTCAAGAGAGCCTACCTGAGCTCCAGCAACAAGTGGTAGAGCAAGAAGAGTTGAAGAGAGCGCTATAATTTTTTTCATACGTATACGTGTTGCTGCTATTGTTTAAATGTTATGTATTTAGTCTATCAGTCTACTGCTGGGCCACAATAGGTCTCTGTGGATAGCTCAAAATTATTTTTTAATAATACTGCTACAGGATGCCTGGTCGAGGAAGGTGTTACACATGAGCGACAAAATTGCTCCTAATGAGACAACGAGAAAAAGTGCCAGTAGTCCCCAGATAATAAAGGTAAGGCCATTTTTTTTACCCTTTACACTTCCCCCACTTGCTATGTATTGGAACACCCCTAGCAAAAACGCAAACAGGGCTAAACCCGACACCAGCCACACCAAAGGGTTAATAATATAAAACACCAAACTAGTGACAATCGAGCTAAAAGTTGCTTGTGTAGATCCAAACATATTAATTACACGAGCCAAAACTCGAAGGGGTACTGGTCGAGGTTGTAATACTTCGAAGAGTGTTTGCTATCACCTGCCCCAAAAACCATGCAGCTAAAAATATAAACACTCCTATAAAAATATTAAGCAAATTAATCTTAGCTTTGCCGAGCTCTTTTGGATTACCTTGTGCTAGTACGAATTGAAATCCTCCATAGGCTAAGAAGAGGGCCGCGATAGGCATACCTATTGAAATTACAAAGCCTAAAATCTTTTGGACCAACCCACAAATTGAAGTTACGTTAGTTGGATTGTCTAACTTAATACCAGCAGACGGGTTAACCAGCGGACTAGCGTTAGGACTCCCCGTATTGTCTGCAGCCAAAACAAGCGTAGGTACTCCTGCTGAGGCAAAAAAAGAGAGTAGGAAAAATACTTGAAAAATGAGTTTTTTCATGGCAGTGACTGTGTACTAGCCCGGAGAGTGCTCCTCAAAACATCGGCCGCACTAAATATAGCCTCACTAGGTTGCGTTTTACCACTCATAACCGATTCTATCATGTCTTGAAATATAGTATCCGTTTTAGCTGGGTCGGGGTCGAGCCATGCGCGCGAAATTATTGCAGACCGGGCAAACACTGTTTGAGCAGCATCTTTTGAAGTATCAATTTGGACGTCACGACGCACAGCCGGCATACCCCCACTAGCAAGCAATTGTATATTAGCTTGGTTCGTTATCTTAACTGCGGCAGTTTGGGCCCCACTTGGGTTAGAGGAGGTGCGTGGTATAGCAAGAGCGGTCATCTGGCCAAATACGAGTTTGACTCCAGCATCTTTGATCTGTGGCATTTGCGCCACTCCTATAGGCATGTTTGGGTTGCGGGCTTTAAGAGCCTCATAGTCGCTTGCAAACCCAAAATAAATAGCCAGGTCTCCTGCCACAAAGGCGTCCTGTGAACTTGGCAGGGAGCGATTCCACGAGTAAGTAGTTTTGTTTGGGTTTCCAAACTCAGTAAAAAACTGTAGGGCCGACACTGCTGGGTTTTCGTTGGCATTTGTTGAACCTTGTGAAGAACCCAGTACTGCGCTTGAGACCCCATTTTGACCACGGGTTACTATTGGGTCACCCGCCTGCATAAAAAGAGTTGCAAGGATATCTTTTGCATATTGTACGTTTTGCCATCCTCCCATAGCGACCGCACTTTTGGTGACGTTTGAATTCCCGTCCAATCGAGTTAGTTTTGGCGCTATGTCGAGGAAATCACTCCAATATTGCGGAGGGTTTGCAAACCCTGCGCTTGAAAGTGTGTCACGATTATAATACATAACCAGTGGGTCAACTGAGTATGGGAGCGCTAAAATACCAGTTGGTGTCATGAAGAGCTGGGACTCGTCTATATATGAATCAATAAAAGTTTGTTGGGACATAGTGCTATAGGAAATCGTTCCTATTTTGTCGCTAAAGGCCGTCAATTGGTCTTGGGTTATCATAAAAAGGTCAGGGCCTCTGCCCCCTGCCATGGCGTTAATTAAGTCAGGAACATAATTTTTAGAATCTTTTTGAAGGTAGGAAACATCAACGAGAGATTTGTCACTGCGCCTGGCTTCAATTAAAACATGCTCTACCACATCACCATTTATTGTCCCCCAAATAACTACCTTCCCCACACCACCCGAACTCCCACCTCCCGACATAGTGGCAAAAAATCCCACACCGACCAAGGTAAGGGTGGCAAATATACCTAGCGCAGCATATTGAAAAAAGCTTATCTTCATATTATTTTTTTCGTACTATAAAACCCCAGTGATATTCTCCTGCAGGAACGTCCTCGACGTACTGCATCCCCACTTTTTCAAATACATCACGAGCCATACCCACCGTCACCACGTGGTCGCGATGAGGCCCAAGCCCACCAAAGGAGTCCTTCCAGTCTATAATGAGCGCTTCGCCTCCCTCAACTAACACTCGTGCTATTTCACGAACGCATGCCGATTTATTTTCGAGCGAAAAAAAGAGGTTGGCGGCAATTACCGCATCAAATGCAGCGTCAGGTAGATGACTCCCCCCTTTTTGCTCGACGTCGCCCCGAACAATTTCTATATTTTTAAGCCCTTCGGCCAGGGAAATATTTTTAATTCGAGTGAGTAGGTCCGCGTTCATGTCCACAGCCCATACCACTCCTGTAGGTCCCACCATGTGGCCGGCAGCACGAGTAAAAAAACCTGAACCAGCACCAAAATCAGCCACCTTCATGCCGCTTTTAATATGCAAACCTTGTAAGGCCCGGGCCGGATGTAAAAACGAACTCTCTTCCATTACCCTCAGTATAGCGCATATGTGGAAATGCCCACCAAGTTATCCTCGCCCCAAGAAGGCCCACTTTAAAAAGTTTGGCAAATAAAAAAACTCCCCGGAGAGGAGCTTGGCTAGTTGTTCTCTAGACGTTGACGTATTATTTCACGTGCCCTTCCAGATGGAGCGCCTTCATATTCAAGCGACTGTTTTGTTACAATTGAGGAACAGTTAGCCAGACAATCCAAATGTTGAATATTTGTTGAATCAAAAACGCCAATAATACCCTGTCTAGAGCCCGCACATACTCGTTGGATACGAGCGCCGACAGTATACGTCGTGCCTTCAAATGTCCATGTACTGCTTTGCCCGGGACGCATTTGCATAACGACCACTCCCGCTGGAGCTTCTCGTACAACCTCCAGCAACCGGAAACCCAAACCGTAGACCAAATACACAAGATTCGACATTTCCTGTTGCCTCCCTCTTTACTTTGCTCAAAATACCACTTTTCTCACTATTGACAATATCTTGTGCCGTAACTGCTCACACCTATCTTCTATTTTTGGTCGTCGTTGCGAGGCATCCGAAGCAATCCAGGGTCAGTGCTAAAAATCTGGATTGCTTCTCCCCACATAGAGGGATCGCAAAGACGGAGGGTGCGAGCAGTTACCTTTTGCCCGTTTATACAAAAGCGGTAAGTATGTATTCCAGTACTTCAGGAAAAGTTTCGGGCCCTATAAAATGCCCGGCTCCAGGAATAAAAATTGTATCTGGTTGCAAGCTTTCCTTTATCAATTCAAATTCTTTTTGTGGAATATATGGGTCGTTGTCGCTATGCACAAGCACGATATTCTTTTGATTTTCTTTTATTTTGGACCAATCCCATGGCGTGTCGAAATAACCACTTTGTTTTTCTAAATCATCTCCTAAATCAGATGCACTTGGGGCAACTAATACTGTGCCACGAAGTTTGTGCCCCTCGGCATACCGCAAAGCGGCAGTCGCTCCCGACGACCATCCGACGATCATGTCATTCTCTCCCGCTTGAACGTGCTCCTCTAAAAAAGGCAACCAATACATACTCCGCGCAATAATTGAGTCCGGCATGGTTTCAAAAAACGTCTCAAACCCGTTTTTCTCCAACTCCCGCTTCAACCAAGGAGCCCACCCAAAACTCCAGTGACTTGTCTGATTCCCATGTATGTAAACGATTCGTGGTTTCATAAGATAAGAATATCAATCTCAAAAAGTTTAGCAAATAAAAACACCCCAGAAAAATCGTTTATAGTATAGATTCTTATTCTAGTATTTTGCAAAATTCCAAAATACTCTTTGCCCGGGCTGTGAGGAGATGCCGCACAATAAGCGCTTCTTTGTGTTTTGAAACTAGGCCCCCCAAAGAAAGTTTCCGAATATGGTCCGAGGTGTTCATATACCCATATGATAATTTTTGAGAAATTTGTTCTACTGACAGCCCCTCTTCTTTCTCAAGTAACAATAAAATTTCCATTCGGTGATAGTTTGCCAGCCCTTTGAAGACGCTTTCAAGTTGCCTTGAAGTTTTTTGCTTTTTCCCTCCCCCTCGCACTTGCTTGTGGTATAAAATGCCAACCATACGGTTATAGATTAGTTATTAAAACAGTACGACTAGGATCTTACTTGAATTACGGTATTTTGCAAAATACCAAAATACTTTTTCCAATGGAAAACAGTGCGATTTATTTATACATCCCAGGTACTGGTATGTTAAATTTCTCACATAGAGCATGCACATCTTTAAAATCTTTTTCTCGAGGAGTACGTCTCGTATGAAATTCTACGAGAAACTCTGGAGCAATGCATCTCACTTCAAACCCTTCAATCACTCCCATTCCTTCAAGCGACCCATCTGGATATTCAATCCCCTCAATTACATGACCGTTTTGGTCAAAGGTAAATGCATGCACATCTACTTCGCGCCCCTCTTTATCGCCTAATACAAAATTCCACTTCTTATCTTCATCACGATCAATCTCAGCATATCCTATACTTTCTAAATATTCGCGAAACTTTGGTAAGTCTTTATATTGAATAGCAATATCTAAATCGCTGTGATGGCGCGTCTGTTTGCCTAAGAGTGCGTCCACACTCCAGCCACCATCTATCCAAATCTTAATATCCATCGCTTCAAGATTTGTATATAAATCGATTACATCTTCGGCTTTTATCATAAATTATAATCAAAAACATCTTTTAAAAGTTGTTCACGGCCATATTCGTGCACAATTTCCCATGCCCGTAGATAGTCCCCGCTATGTACAAGCGCGAGCATCCGATCAAGCCTCCCTTGATCAAATACATGGAGAACCAGTTCGGCATGGATAGCGTGTAGAAAAATATGGTTTTTAGTGACCACAGACTCTTCAGTATAATTTTCCATAAATTTTTTACGAGCGTCTTTGTACCATTGGGGATGATTCGTATTATTGAGCAGTCGATGCATCAGTTCATGCACAAAAGTGTCAAATATTTGCTCGTCTGTATCATAGAGCTTCAGCGTGAGTGGGTGCGAAAAAGAAGCTTTTGTACCACTCACGACATAGCAGCGAATATCTGCATCCATCCATTCCAGCCGAGTTATAGTCTTTAATTCTTCAAACATGTTAGGACCTAACTCACTCCATGAGATGTTTAGAGCTTCTATTTTTTGCTCGTACACCCCGTCCTCTGGCATGACATACTCAGGAATTTTTCGCAAAGCCTGTTCGTACATTGGCGCCGCTCGCTGAAATATAATTTTTGGGTTCATAATAATTTTTTAACTTCTTTCAAGAACAAACGGTCGCGCTTTTGTATAAATTTACCTTGATAGTCTTCGACTCCACTTTCGCTTTTTAACGTCTCAATCGCCTGATCTATTGGTAGCCAGACTGTTTCAAACCCATCTGCAAGTTCGCTTTCCGTAAGAGCGGGGCTTCCCATTTCTCCCTCAACTTGGGCTACATAGCAGTGAGAAAATTGATGCAGCGAAAACTTATTTCGATATTCTTCAACTACTGCCAATTCTTGAATGTTCTGAATAGTACATCCAATTTCTTCTAATACCTCTCGCCTCAAGGCCTCCAATAACTCCTCGCCTTCCTCGACACCTCCGCCCGGCAATTTGTGATACTGAACATTGATCGCATGCAGCAGAGCAACTCTTCCCTCAGTATCAAAAATAACAGCCCGAGCCGCTTTACGCTCTTTATAAATACTTGGATTTTAGAAATTCAACCCAAAATCCGAATCTCTAATTGTTTTTAAAATTTTCATATCTATTATCTTGTTTATGGAAAAACGCCTAAGTAATCGATAGTTAAGGAGCCTGTTGCGCAAGGTCGGACCTTACCCAACCTCTTTTTGAGTTAGTCCTTTAATGAAATAATTTGAATCCCCTTATCCATTATTTCCTCAACGGGCCAGAAAAGTTGATCGATTTTGAATTTTGCCACATATGACACTTTCTTTTCTAACTGGCGCCCAGTGTAGTCTTTTGTTACACCGTCCCACTCTCGCAAAAGCAAAGTATCCCCTTCTTCCACATCAAAATAATTAAGCCGCAGCTCAAAATTTTTCTTCTCCGCAAAAATAGCCTCAAAATATTCCGGCAAAACCTTCTTTTCAACTGTTTTCATATATCTACAAACAAACGAAGCTTGCTATTTGGTCGCCGTCGCGGAGTTTCATTATTCTCACTCCCTGGGTGGAGCGAGAGAGGGATGGGATTTCGGCCAGGTCGGTGCGGATCACTTGGCCATTGCGAGAAACAACGACGATTTCAGGAGATATTTCGCTACCTCTTGAGACTACTTTGGCAGCAATAAGTGGGCCTGTTTTTGGAGTCACTTTAACGGTTTTAATTCCTGAGCCACCGCGATTTTGTGTTTTATATTCGTCTGCAGGAGTTGTTTTGCCATAGCCGTTTTGTGACACAACCAAAACCTCGGCTGTCTTGTCGCCCTTGCGCACAACGTCGGCGCCCACTATCACGTCATTGCCGGTTAGTTTCATCGCACGGACTCCTCCTGCTGTGCGGCCCATGGAGCGGATGTCGCTTTCTTTAAAGCGGATAGACTGTCCTGATGCTGCTGCAAGCAATATCTCGTCTCCTTTGTCGACAAACAGTGCGGCAATAAGCTCGTCGTCTTTGTCGAGACGCATGGCGATGAGTCCTGAGCGACGCACGTCATGAAAGGCAGTTGCGTCTACCTTTTTAGCCTCACCTTTTTTGGTGATCATATATAAAGCACGCTGACCTTCCTTTTCGACTTTGCGCATAGGAAGCACGGAAGATATTTTTTCGTTGTCAGTGATTGAAAGGAAGTTGACCACCGCTTTTCCTTTGGTTGAGCGCTTCCCTTCAGGCAACTCGTACATCTTAATTTGATATGCCTTACCGAGGTCCGAGAAAAAAAGTAGGTCGGAGTGGCTCGAGGTGGTGAGGAAGGTAGTGACAAAATCTTCTTCTTTTGTGTTGAGGTCGATGACGCCCACACCCCCACGCTTTTGGCGCTTATATTCTTCGGGGTTGGTGCGCTTAACATACCCACCTGAGGTGAGCACGAGCACCTGTTCTTCATCAGGCACTAGATCTTCGACGTTAATGACACCCGCTGCCCCTTTGATTATTTTAGTTTCACGCTCGTCACCATATTTTTTAGTTGCATCCAAAATTTCGGACTTGATCAATGCCATCATTTTTTTGTCACTCGCGAGCAATGTCTCGAGCTCCGCAATGAGCGCCTGGACTTCGGTCAACTCGTCTTCGATTTTCTTTCGCTCGAGGTTAGCCAACTTCTGGAGGCGCATCTCAAGAATAGCGTTGGCCTGAATTTCGGTAAACTTAAACTTTTTTATTAAATTAAGACGGGCATCATTTACATCTTTTGATGCACGAATTGTCTTGATAACCTCGTCGATATGGTCGAGCGCTTTTTTAAGCCCGATTAAAATATGCTCGCGTTCGCGGGCGCGGGTTAAGTCAAACTGGGTGCGGCGACGAACAACCTCGCGACGGTGCTTAATGAATTCCTGGAGAATACTCTTGAGCGACATTGTTTGAGGAATACCGTCAACCAACATAACCATGTTGAAGTGAAACGTGTCTTCAAGAGACGTGTGTTTGTAGAGGAAATTGAGTACTTTTTGAGGTTGCGCCCCTACTTTAAGTTCGACTACAACCCGAATGTCTTTAGTTGATTCGTCGCGAAGTCCGCGAATACCGTCGATCTTTTTGTCTCGAACAAGGTCGGCGATGCGCACTATCATGTCGGCCTTGTTGACGCGATATGGAATTGAGGTAATAACAATTTGGAAGTCACCTTTTTTACCCTCAACTATTTCGGCATTGCCTCGCACCACGACCCCACCACGGCCCGTGGAGTAGGCGTGGAGCAAGTCTTTTTTATTGTAGGCTACAGCACCTGTCGGGAAGTCGGGGCCAGACACAAACTCCATCAAATCTTCGACGTTTGCGTCGGAGTTTTCTATCAAATGGACAAGCGCGTTACTTACCTCTTGTAAGTTATGGGGAGGAATGTTTGTCGCCATACCAACAGCAATGCCCAAAGTGCCATTAAGCAAAATATTTGGAAGTACGGCAGGTAACACAACGGGCTCTTTAAGGGAGCCATCGTAGTTGGGGCGCCAGTCGACAGTGTCGCGGTCGATGTCTCGAAGAAGCTCCTCACTCATGCGCGACATTTTAGCTTCGGTATAGCGCATAGCAGCAGCAGAGTCGCCGTCTATCGAACCAAAGTTACCCTGCCCCAAAATTAGCGGGTAGCGCATAGCAAAGTCTTGGGCCATTTTGACCATCGCGTCGTACACAGAAGAGTCACCGTGCGGATGGTACTTACCCAGCACATCTCCAACAACGGCCGCCGATTTTCGAAAACGAGCGCCTGGGGTGAGCCCCATGCGGTGCATAGTGTAAAGAATGCGACGATGCACGGGCTTGAGGCCGTCGCGCACGTCAGGCAGGGCGCGCGAGGTAATGACGGACATGGCATAGTCCAAGTAAGAGTCCCGCATCTCGGTTGAGATATTGCGGGCAATAACATTTTGATGAGGAACTACTGCAGGAAGCTCATCGCTATTTTTATTTTTCTTGTTTTTGTCTGCCATTTTGATGATGCTTTACTGACCAGTGTAGGTGGTTGAGGTCGAAACCTCAAGTGTGTTAGTTGCTTTTGGAGTTTGGAGACCACTCAAGGCGTTTGCAAACTCAGTACCAGATGCCGAACCTCCCGCAACATCTGAAGGATGCGTGGCACGGACTCCCAAACTCCCTATCCATCCTACAAAAATAAGCGAAGTGACTCCAGTTGCAATACGCAGAGCATGTTGACGCCTCTCATGCGGAGGTTTGGAGTGAATATGTTTGAGGTACCGTTTCATGGCTTTAGGACTCTATAACTATTATTTCGGCTTCTTTACCCTCAAGTTCTTTCTTTTTAGTGGTGAGTTTTTCAATTGGTTTGACCCCTTCGGCACCCGCTTCCTTTAAAAATGCTTTGAGAGAATTTTGGTCATAGTGCATAGGGATAATAGCTTTGGGCTCGAGACCCACAGCAAGTTTGTAAGCTTCGGACTTGTCCAAAACCCCGTCTCCCCCCACAGGCAAAAACAAAATGTCTATGTCGTCGAGTTCTTGTTTGGCAGCTGGAGGCAATTGAGCCGAGCTGACTGCACCTAAAAAGCAGAGGTTAGTCCCCTCAAGGAGTACACTATATATAGTATTCATATGCTCCCCTCCGTATTGGGTTGGGGTACCAAAACCTCGCACGGCTACCCCTTTAACTTCATATTCTCCGGGGCCAGTAATCACAAAAGGCTCACGCTCGCCATACACATTGTTTTCGACACCGTTAAAGTCGGGATGGTCTTGCGACACCAGCACAATGTCAGAGCCAAACTTCACATTTTTAAGCTTGGAGTCTTTGGATGGTGGGTTAAACGAGAGCGTTAATTCCCCCTGAGTAATTTTGAAACACTGTCCCCCAAAATAGCTAATGACCATACAAACAATTTACCACAAGTTCATATTCTTTACTATTTGTGGTTACTCTTTACCAAAAAGATGTAAAAAGGAAACAAATCTGTTTCCTTCATGTTCTATAATAACGTTATTTATCAACATATTGTAGAATTTGTTACTTATATTCTATAGTTCTGCTTGACAAATATTTTATATCATGTATATTACCGATGTTAGTCACGATCGTCTCCCTACCCCTTAATACGAAGTCTTGGTAAATTAACTTCTAAAGATTTCACACACTGATGGAACTCTTCTTCCATCATACACTCATACGCAGTC
>JAYVXU010000059.1:0-3154 GCA_043784925.1 Candidatus Adlerbacteria bacterium | reverse complement strand
GCTCTTGAAAAAGCTGGAGCAGCAGAACGTGAAAAACTTGGCAAACGCCTGTCTATCCTTCGTGCTATGGCCAAGGCAAATATTCGTCCTGAATGGATGTTCTTGACGCGTATTCCAGTGATCCCACCCGGTCTTCGTCCTATGGTGGCGCTTGATGGCGGTCGTCATGCAACGTCTGATAGTAACGACTTGTACCGACGTGTTATCAACCGCAATAATCGGTTGAAAAAACTCATCGAAATCCACGCACCTGACGTGATTCTGCGAAACGAAAAGCGTATCCTCCAGGAGGCAGTGGACACCCTCATCGACAACTCAATTCGTCATGGTGGCGCAGCATTTTCTGCAACTACTCAAGCTCGCACCCGCCCTCTTAAATCACTGTCAGACAATCTTAAAGGCAAGCACGGTCTTTTCCGTCAAAACCTTTTGGGCAAGCGTGTGGACTATTCTGGACGCTCCGTAATTGTTGTGGGTCCCGAACTCAAACTCAATCAATGTGGTTTACCTAAACACATGGCACTCGAGCTCTTCCGCCCGTTCGTCATCGGTAAACTTCTTGAAAAAGAACTTGCATACAATATCCGTGGCGCCGGTCGTTTGATCGACGAAGGAGTGCCAGAGGTATGGGCGATTCTTGAAGACGTGATTCGCGACAAGTATGTGCTCCTTAACCGCGCACCTACTTTGCACCGCTTGGGTATACAAGCATTCCAGCCAATCCTGATTGAGGGTAACGCTATCCAGCTCCACCCACTTGTCTGTTCTGCATTTAACGCAGACTTCGACGGTGACCAAATGGCAGTGCACGTACCACTGTCCCAAGAGGCTCAAGCTGAAGCTCGTGACATTATGTCTGCTACAAAAAATATTCTTAAACCAGGTAACGGCGAACCTGTAGTTGCTGCAAAACTCCTCGACATTCTCTTGGGTACGTACTGGATGACCAAAGAGGTCATAGATGCTAAAGGCCAAGGTCTTGCATTCCCAAGTCCTAATGCTGCAATTTTGGCCTACGACCATGGTATCGTCGGGTTCCAGGCAAAGATTCGAGTTCTTCCAAGCGATAAAGAAAAGTACGGAGCGTACGGTGGACAAATCTTCGAAACAACCGTCGGCCGCCTTCTCTTCAATACTGTCTTCCCGAGTGACTATCCATTTATCAATGCTGCAATCGATAAAAAAACACTGGCAAAACTCATCGACAACCTCATTGACCGCTATGGCCTAGAGAAAATCCCTGAGATTATGGACCGCATTAAGAATTTCGGATTCCGCTATGTGACACAGTCAGGTATCACGTGGTCGCTCGACGACATCCATGTGCCGGTTGAGAAAGACCAGATTGTCGCAATTGCACAAAAGAAATCTCAAGAAGTAGTATCGCATTGGGAGCAAGGTCTTCTTTCGGAAGAAGAGCGGTATCGCATGAACATCGAAATTTGGCACGACGCTAAAGCCCAAGTTGAGAAGTTGATTCCCGGCACTCTTAAAGTTGATGGACCAGTGTCTGACATGTTGCGCTCTGGTGCTCGAGGTTCAGTGGCACAGGTGACCCAGATGGCAGGTATGAAAGGTCTCATTGCATCCCCATCAGGAGATACTATTGAGCTCCCGGTGACCAAGTCTATGAAAGAAGGTTTGTCTCCAATTGAGTACTTCCTAACGACACACGGCTCCCGTTCTGGTTTGGCTTCTACTGCACTCTCAACTGCAAAAGCCGGGTACTTAACACGACGACTCTTCGATGTTGCGCAAGACATTGTGGTTAGTAAAGAAGAGTGCGGTACTAAAGAAGGCCTCACTATAAAACGCGAGTCTGCATCAGGTATAGGTACCTTCCTCGCTCGAAATATTGAAGGTCGCTATTTAGCAGCCGATGTTGAACATGATGGTAAGGTGGTATACAAAAAAGGACATTACCTCCTCGCGCCTGACGCTCGTCACATCGAAGAACTTGGTGTGCAGTCAGTGTACGTTCGCTCTCCTGTTGGCTGTAAGTCTCACCGAGGTATTTGCGCACATTGTTATGGCGCAGACCTAGGTACTGCAAAGCCAGTTGCACTTGGAGAAGCAGTGGGTACTGTCGCGGCTCAAGCAATTGGGGAGCCAGGAACACAGCTGACTATGAACGTCAAACATGCTGGTGGTGCAGCTTCAGCAGGAGGAGACGTGACGCAAGGTTTGCCTCGTGTAGAAGAAATCTTCGAACGACGAACTCCAAGAAACCCAGCAATCATATCGGGAATCTCTGGCGAAGTGATAGAGATCCGAAGTGATGATAAAGAGAAAGTAATTTGTATCGCGCCTGACCTTGAACACAAGGGTAAATCGAAAAAGGATGTGTTTGAGTACTCTGCCCACCATCGCCGCGTACCAACAGTCAAAGTTGGAGACAAAGTAGTTAAGGGTCAAATTTTGACAGACGGCTCCGCTGACCTCTCTGACCTCTTTGAGTATGCAGGTAAAGAAGTTGCACAGGAGTATATCATTACCGAAGTACTCAAGATTTATGAGCTTCAGGGTGCAAGTATCTCAATCAAGCACCTCGAAACCATTATCCGCCAAATGTTCTCTCGTGTTCGCGTCGTTAAATCCGGAGACAGTGAATTTTCGAAGGGCGACGTTGTACCCGAAGCTGACATGTTTGCGGCTAATGAAGAGATCGGTACTAATGGGGGAGAGAAGGCGACTGTTGAGCCTCTCGTGATGGGCATCCTCGACGTATCCCTATCGCGCCCAAGCTTCCTCTCTGCAGCTTCCTTCCAAAACACTACTCGCATGTTGATACGTGCATCGATGTACGGCTCTGTCGACAAGCTTGAAGGTCTCAAGGAAAACGTGATCATCGGTCGCCTTATTCCAGCAGGAACTGGCTTTAAAGGTTCTGTTAAGGAGAAACTAGTCAATCGTTTCGCTCCCGCAGACCACGCAGACGTAACCGTCGCACAAGAGATATCATAAGTAGGTATAAAACGTACAGTTACAAGTAGAAAATAAGCAAAGAAAAAACGCCGTCCCAATCTGGGGCGGCGTTTTGCACATGTCTACTTAATTAGACTTGCCCCACATTAGTAACCATGCGAAAATAGAGCATTACTCATATACCCTTTTTTCGTATGGATATTGATAGTGTTTTGAACAACTCTCGCTT
>JAYVXU010000058.1:0-66807 GCA_043784925.1 Candidatus Adlerbacteria bacterium | reverse complement strand
ATGCGGTCTCTTTTTTTGTTGGTCAGGTGAGCAAATTCATTGACTTTATTCATATATTGTTATCTTACACAATTGCATTTCAAAAGAGAATTTTGGCTTCACATAAGAAGGAAGTGAAATGACTGAAAAACTTAACTGGTTCTGGACCATTGTTTGGTATCTGGACTGGTGCAGGTGCCGCATACCTAACAGTGGAGGGATCGGATTTTTCTATGACCATACCAAATCACCTGCATGGTGGGGGTATAAGTACTGGAAGAATCCTCCCAAAAGTTGCTGAAGTAAAACCTCAATAAAAGGAGACATGACCATGTTATCCCTGCTGATTTCTTTGATGGTTCTCATAGGAATGTGGCTTCTCTGTATAGGTCAGATTCACTATGCATCAGAAGGGAATCTTCTGACTGTCGAACAAGTGGTAAAGAGTGGCGTAAAAGCTCTACCCTGGGAAAGGCACTTTGCTATGGTGCTGGACCCAACAATCATTGCACCCACTACCGCCTTGATTGTATTCCTGTGTCTGACGCAATGGAGGATGCCCAGCTCGCTCATAACTGCAGTTGCAGTAGGAATTTTTACATATGCGTGCTGGGTTTTGTGGGGGAAATCCTCTACTCCCGAGGCTCATACAAAAACTTTCGCCGGTGTGCTCCACGCTGTTTTTTTCGGAATCGGTGTCTGGGCAGTGGTAATGGTTCTGATCAATACACCACGGCCAGAACCAGTGCTGCTACTGGCCCTTTGCTTCATTTTTCCGGCATTCATATTCGTCGGAAATCACATGTGGTTGGGGATTATTAATATGTATGGAGACGCGTCATCGTATCCAGACAAACCACTCCAAAATCCTGTGGGATGGGTAATCATTATTGTCACAACTTTGTTCGTATGGATTCGTTCCTACAACCTTATCCCATCGAGTTTCTGGCAGAGCTTGAACTAAGTATGGGGAAGAACATGCGAACCATCGTGCTCTACATTGGGATGCTAAGCCTTTTGTGCGAATTGCTGGCTCTCGTTATGTGGACTATGTATATGGTAGATACATGTGTGCCTTTCGCACTTGGTATTATAGCCTTGATCGTAGCCACAATTTTGTGGTTCATAATTCGTCGTCACGACGAAGCGTACGATAAGGAGTATGGTCAAAATTAAAATAAGTTACCTTGAGCTCTGCGAGTGATTCGCAGAGCTCTTTTATATACACGTACACCCAGGTACGTTTTGCTAATGTGCCTTATACTTAGAGTGTGACCGAATCAAGTAGGCGTGCTCTTGTTGATTTTTCCCTCATCGCTTGGCGAAGCATTGCAACACTTAGTAATGTGGTTATTTTTATTGTGCTTGGGCTCCTCTTTTATTTGGGCGAAAAACAAACAGCGCTTTTTCTGTCTCTTGCTGTTGTGGGCGGTGTCCTCATCGGTCTTGTAAATGATATTCGGGCGAGGTTGGCACTTGAAAAACTACATCTTCTCACTACCCCCATGTACACGCGTGTTCGTGTAGACACTACACAAGAGCGGGTATATACACAATCGTTAAAACAGGGTGACCGCATAAGACTCAAGCTTGGGGACCAAGTACCGTGTGACGCGACACTCCTGTCGGCGCAAAATGTTGAAGTGAGTCAAGCGCTTCGTACAGGAGAGTCCGACACGTTTGCAAAAAAGGAAGGAGAGCGAGTGTTTGCCGGCGACATTATAATGTCAGGAACATGTGTTGCCCGTATAGATACCTCGTTTGCAGAAAGTCATTTGTATCAAATGACCAACACTATTAAGCGCTATGCCATTAGTCGAAGCCCTATACAACAGTCTATCCAAACTATCATTGTGTACTCGGGATATCTTCTTTTGGGATTAATTGGTTTTGTGTTGCTTCGCGGTTCGTATCTTCATAAGCCCCTTGTAGACACAATAAAAGTAGCTGCTGCTCTTACCGGGACATTAGTTCCCCAGGGTCTTATTGTTGCTGTTACGATACTTTTTGCCTACGGTGCTATCCGCATGTACAAGGAGCATGTACTTATGCAAGACGTCAATGCGACCGAAAAATTGGGAAGTATAAAAAATCTTTGTATCGACAAAACAGGGACTTTAACTGAAACAACCCCGACTGTTAAACACATCCATATATTTGGGAACATGAGCGAAAAAGAAGCGCTTGCACTAACTAAAACGTACCTAGTGGGTTCGGGTGACTCATCTCAAACAGCGCATGCTATAGTCACTTTTATCTCATTTGCGGGAGTCGGACTGGTGCGTGCATCTCTTCCTTTTACTTCGCAAAGACAATTTGGAGCAGTAGAAGTGCTGTATGAAGAAAAAACGTTTTCGCTCGTCATGGCAGGGCCTGATGTGCTCGCCGCGCATGTACACGAAGGGCAAGAGTGGCTCCGAGATATTGCTTCGCAAGCTGAAAAAGGAACACGTTTGGTTTGTGTAGCTAAAACTCTAACTCGAGTTCCGCCTCAAACATTGGTAGGCGTGTCACTCCAGCCTTTTATCGTATTTGAGCTTGAAAGTAGGCTTCGAGATGGGACGCGAAATATTATTGAGTTTTTTCAAAAACGGGGGGTACGTGTGCGTGTTATTTCAGGAGATAAAGCAGAAACGGTGCAGGTGATAGCGAGGGCTGCGGGCATCGATAGACCGGACAAGGCAATCGAAGGTAGCGAAATTGAAAAATGGAGTGATGAAGAATTGGCAGAGAAGATTGACACCTACACCGTGTTTGCACGCATTCGACCTGAACTTAAAGAAAAATTAATAAAACAATTTCAAAAAACAGGCTTTACCGCTATGGTTGGCGATGGGGCAAATGATGCGCTTGCTATCAAACAAGCAGACTTAGGAATAGCTATGTTTGAAGGGGCGCAAGCAACACGGCAATTATCTTCGGTCGTACTCATGAACAATAGCTTTAGTGCACTGCCAGAAGGAGTACGAATGGCCGATACGATTATTGGCAATGCATACATCATTTCATGCCTCTACTTTTTTGAAATGGGTGTCGGCCTCATATTATACGCCCTCTCTACCTTGCTTGGTATAGAGTATCCTTTATCCCCACAAAATATACTTCTTCTTAATTATTGTGGAGTGGCGCTACCGGGGTTTGTAACTTTTTTTTGGACCATGCGTGACATCGGAACAATCAAGCGCTCTTCCAAATCGTATCTTGTGCGCGTGGGTATTTATTCTTGTGTCAGCTCGGCATTCTCTGGCGTGCTCCTGATGGGGCTGGTGCTGTATAATTCCTCACTCTCTCTTCAAGCTTTGCACACGACAGTGTTACTTGGTTTTTTGCTGACTAATTGCATATTCTTTTTTGCGACACCTTTTGTGTTCACAACGGACAATCGACGGGTGCAGGTACGCTCCCTCCTCGGGTGTATGGGAGTTATTGGTTTAGTGTTAGTTGGCACCTTTGCAAGTTCTTCCTTAAGGCTCTTTTTTGATATTGAGCCTCTCTCAATATCCACTTTTTTGTCAGTGGGAGTCGTAAGTATTTTATTTGCACTCGTGCACTATATAGTTGTTCGACATTGGGCCCAAAATTAATTTGACACCACTTGTACAATTTGTTACACCGATAAGTAGGGGGCGCTGACAGGCAATGCTCTTTTCACACAACAAAAAGGGATCTGTAGATGTACTCTACATACCATAACCTCTTTCTTTTCACTCTGCTTATAGTCACCGCGTTTGCTGTGATGTTGGTGAGTAGCATGAAGAGCGGGAGAACTTCAAAAGGTAGCAAAGGAAACTTTGCAGTAGGAGCTCTATGGCTCATCGTACTGTATTCCAGTATTAATCGTTCTGCGTGGGGGTTAGTGCTTCCAAATTTTTATTCACTTGCATGTATTGAAATAGCGCAAATTGGCGTACTGGCATGTTACCCTCAACAAATTTTAGAGATTCTGGGGAATTTGATTCCTTCCTTTATTCGCAACTTCTTTACACGAAGCCACCTGTTTGGAGCTGATTAGCTTCATTTATTTTTCACGCGCGTATCCACAGTATAATCGGATACGCGTTTTTTTATTGTTATACTAGGGTACATGTATACGTCGGTTCTCCTTTTTGTGGTTTTAAATCTCTTGTATTTGTCCCTGTTGTTTTTAGTTGAAGAATCGGAACTTCATCAGGGTCGCATTTCAAAACGAACTAAAACTCCTAAAAAACATTTTCGCCATCTTAAAGACTGGCGCACAGTCATGCTTGGGGATTGGGCAGGACTGTCTATCATAGACGCCGTATTTGGTATGGTATTTGTGCCAGAGCATGTAATTCTTGTATTTGTCAGCGTCTTTGTAGGGTTTATAGGAACATACTTGCTCCATGTGCGTTGTATGTTGCCTGACCATGTGCCTGACTCGGGCTATCCTAAGGTGGGAGTTATTTCACAAGTGGGCATATTTCATCTTATATATAGCGTCGTTCAAATGAGTATTTGCACCTATTTGTTCCTTGAAGTCATGACCACTCCTTTTATAGGTTTGCCACTGGTTGCAAGCTTAATCGGGGTTGGTGCCTATCTTTTAGGGCTTATACATGATATACAAAATAACGCATTTTCTTTGCGTCATAAATGAAAATAAGTTTTGTTATCCCGGCATTTAACGAAGAAGTGGTACTTCCAGAGTGTTTGCTTGCAATCCAAAAAGAATTACAAAATACTCCTTGCGACGCAGAAGTGGTGGTTGTTAATAATGCATCTACTGACCGAACAAAAGACGTGGCCCTGGCTTTTGACAAAGTCCGAGTAGTAGACGAACCTATCAAGGGGCTCGTAGCCGCGAGGAGCGCGGGGTTTGCTGCAACCACAGGAGAGTTGGTCGCCAATATTGATGCAGACGTTATTCTTCCTGAAGGCTGGCTTAAAAAAGTGTTGTTTGAGTTTGAAAAAGATAAAAAATTAGTCGCGCTGTCCGGACCTTTTATATATTACGACCTCTCCCGCGCCACAAGAGCTATGGTTAAGTTTTTTTATGGGATTGCCTATGTGACGTATCTTCTTAACCAATATGTTTTCCACATAGGTGCGATGCTCCAAGGGGGGAATTTTATAATAGCCCGCGCGGCGTGGGTCAAAGCGGGAGGGTTTGATACGTCCATTAGTTTTTATGGGGAAGATACTGACGTTGCAAAACGCCTCAGTGCCGTCGGGAAAGTTAAATGGACTTTTGCGCTTCCGGTGTATTCCTCCGGCCGAAGGCTTAAAGCCGAAGGAATAGTGCATATGAGTATCAAATACACACTCAACTATTTTTGGATAACCTGGTTTGGTAAACCATATACAAAAAAATATATCGATATTCGCCCTAAATAGTGTAGTGGGGTTGAGTTCTACCGCAAAGATGCGATAGTATCTATAAGTTATGACAGTAGTACAAAAAAAAGAAACTCAAAAAAAGAAACGAAAAGGGAAGTTCGAAGTAGGAGATTTTAAACTTAAAATAAAACGCTCAAGCGCCGGGCTTGGGTTGTATACACAAGAAGCAATTCCTAAAGGCGTATGCATTATTGAGTACGTAGGGAGAATTCTTGAAAAGGGTGAAGATGAGACTATTAATAGTTTGTATCTTTTCGAGGTTTCTAAAACAAAAACAATTGATGGTTCTTCTCGGTACAACACTGCGCGCTATATTAACCATACGCACCGGCCCAATTGTGAGATAGAAATTTATAAACAAAGGGTGTATGTTATGGCGAAGCGAAATATAAAGGAAGGGGAGGAGTTGGGGTATGACTACGGATCGTCATTTTATAATGAATATATAAAACCAAAGGGATGTAAATGTGTTAAGTGTAGCCCTGATCTACACAAAACTGTCTCTTCCACCTAAAAAATAAAACAGCTGACCTTGGGGGCCAGCTGTGGCGTGTTAACTTCCCGAAAACGCATCAAAGTTTGTTGGTGCGTCGAACTCTTAGCGACGATACCCGGGCATCATGGGCGGGTGCCAGTGCCGCAGCTCATAGTGTGGTTGTCGATACTGGTTGTATCCACTCTGTGGATAGCCTCTGTAACTCCGATAATCGTTGCGATTTTCCTCGTATCCCCAGTACCTGCGCCGCTCTACTACGACTGGAGGTGGTGCTACGTATACTGACGGTCCGCCGTAGTAACTCCCGTACCCTCCATACCCGTAGGTACGTTGGGGAGGGTAGTATCCACCCCCGCCGTATCCAGCCGGGCCAACCTCGGCAACGCATCCGGCGAGCATTATTAATGAAATGATCACCAGTCCAGTTTTTAACATTTTTCCCTCCACTGTTTGTAAGTTCTGTCCGTGACCCACGCAAATCATACAATCTTTAAAAATTCAGTCAATAGGTGCAAAACTTTTTTTCAAGTATAACAGCGTCATGACTGCGGTGGCCCATGAATTGAGTAAAGGCCCAGCTCTTTCAATCATTTCGCTTGTTGAGGCTCTAGCTCGAGAAGCCTTTGAAAGCCGCACCTCAGACATACATATAGACCCAACAGCACTACATCTTAGAGTGCGGTTCCGTATTGATGGTGTATTGCAGGAAGGATATATTCTGCCCCTTTCTCTACACGAAGAAATTATTTCGCGTATTAAAGTGCTTGCACAACTGCGAACTGACGAACATCAGGCAACTCAGGACGGGAGGTTTCATTTGAATATATCAAAAGAAGATTCTATTGATATGCGGGTGTCTATTATGCCAACGTATTATGGCGAAAATGCGGTGATCCGTATTCTTTCAAACAGGGCAAAAGAAGACTCTCTAACGTCGTTAGGATTTAGTAAAACTGATCAAAAAAAGATTTTTACCGCGCTGAGCAAGCCATACGGTATGATCCTGGCGACAGGTCCGACCGGGTCAGGAAAAACCACTACACTATATTCCCTTATCAAAATGCTCAATAGGCCCGAAGTATCAATTCTCACTCTTGAAGATCCGATTGAATATTCAATTTCTGAAATTAGACAAATTCAAGTTAATGCGCGTACCGGGCTCACATTTGCGAATGGTTTGCGATCTATGCTGCGACAGGATCCGAACATTATTATGGTCGGCGAAATTCGTGATGCCGAAACTGCTTCTATTGCAATCAATACCGCACTCACTGGGCACTTGCTACTCTCGACGCTTCATACCAATGACTCAGCAACTACACTCCCACGCCTTCTTGATATGGGAATTGACCGCTATTTAGTAGCCTCAACAGTCACGATCGCAATAGCGCAGCGATTGGTTCGAAAAATATGTGTAGAGTGCAAGGAGGCGGTGACACTTACCACTTCTATGACTGAAGCCTTGTCGGACATACCCTTGATCGAAAAAATATCTGTAGGTGATGTGTTGTATCACGGAGTTGGGTGTGAGGCGTGTAAATACTCAGGATATTCTGGGCGCGTGAGTGTAAACGAAGTGCTCGTGGCGGACGATGCTATACGAGAGCGTATATTAAAAAAAGCATCAGCAAGTGATATACGTCTTACTTCAATAGCGCAGGGCATGACTCCTATGCTTGAAGACGGATTCCAAAAGGTGCGCGACGGAGTCACCACAGTAGAAGAAATTTTGCGCGTACTCTATGAATAGTATACTTACTCGCATACGAATTTTTCAGTCCAAAAAGTTTTCTCTTAAGGAGCAGACATTTTTTGCAAAAAGACTTTCTTTTCTTATAACTGCTGGCGTGCCCCTTTCTGAAAGTATAGAGACACTGGTCGGGCAAACGCACGCCCGGGGACATGTAGATATTTTACAAGCAATACACAAAGACGTGCTCGCGGGCCAGACACTTTCAAAAAGTTTTGCAAAATTTCCAAAAATATTTAACGAGTTTAGTGTGCAAATTATAAAAGTAGGCGAGTCGACCGGTACTTTGTCGCAAAATCTTGTGTATTTAGCTGACGAATTAAAAAAACGTCAAGCGTTGCGAAGTAAAGTTATAAGTGCGTGTATATACCCGGCTCTTATTACTGCTGCGACTTTTGGTATCACTCTTTTTTTGACTATGTATCTTTTTCCTAAAATAATGCCCGTATTTAATTCGCTTAATGTACAGCTACCTCTCTCGACACGCATCATGATTGGGGTAAGTACTTTTATGACCCACTGGGGGATATATTTGGTTTTAGTGTGTGGAGCTCTAGTAGCATTTTCTTCTTGGTTACTTACTCGGTATGTAGTGCTAACTTGGTACGCCCATAAAATTGTTTTGCGCCTCCCGCTTTTTGGGAAAATGCTTCGTTTTTATAATAATGCTAATGCCTGTCGGACGTTAGGGCTACTGCTTCAAAGTGGTTTGCCTCTCTCAGAGGCGCTTGATGTGACTGCTGAAACTATGAGCAACTTAGTATACAAAGGAGAATTTTTGAAACTTGCAAAGATTGTTCGACGAGGCGAAAAAATGTCGTCTTATATTTTGCAGCATACTCGACTGTTTCCTGAAATGATGGGCCATATGATAGCTGTTGGTGAAAAAAGTGGCACTCTGCCAGAGACTCTTGTGTATGTATCCGGGATGTACGACAGCGAAGTAGAAGAGTTTACAAAAAATATAGCAACCTTAATTGAACCTGCACTTATGTTGGTTATGGGTTTAATGGTGGGGTTTATCGCGGTGTCTATTATTACGCCGATATACGGGATCACTCAAAATCTTCATGCGTAAAGGGTTTACACTTTTAGAGACTCTAATAGCGCTTGCTATATTTACGTTTTTAGCCTCGATTGGAGTTCTCCTGAGTACGAGAATGTATCAAGCGACACTCGTTGGGTTTGATCGGGATACAGTTACGGCTTTATTAATAGAAGCACGAAGCAATTCTCTGTCTTCGGTAGACGGGCGTGCGTGGGGTGTATGTGCTGATAAAACTCAAAAAACTTATGTTTTATTTACTGCTCCTTACCTCATGTCCACACAGCGTACGCCGTATCCAATGACCGCCGGGGTGTTAGCTTCTTCGTCTCCTTCGCTTTTTGACTGTAACAACGCAGGTCTGGTGTTCAGCCGTTTAAGTGCTACCACAAGCAGCACTACACTTATGCTTGGTCAGCAACTGAGTACGTCAACTATTTCTATAAATTATGAAGGAACTATCAGCTTCTAATACCCATAGAGGCGCCAGTACACTAGAAATCCTATTGGCTTTTGCAATACTGACCTTGGCACTGTCGGCTGCGGCTATGGTGGTGTATGGAAATCAGTACGCGGCAGTCATGTCGAGGCTTAACCTCGAGGCGCTCCGTATAGCCGAGGCACAGCTTGAGGATGCACGTGCCACCTCGCGCTTAGATTCATTTTTACTTGTGGCTACTACTACCACACAACTACGGGGCAATATTCCTTACACTCTGTCTTTAGTTTTTTCGCAAACACAGCCTTTTGTTATGCAAGCGACCAGCACTGTTTCCTGGACCCAAGGGGGAGTCTTAAGGAGCGTGGTGCTTTCAACACTTCTTGGAGATATTTCAGGAGTTCAAGGGGGTAGTACGTGCGACCCTTCTCTTAGTAGTAAAAAAGCATTTGCAATATCTGTGCCTTTCGCTGTAGGAGTAAATGCAGATGGGAACCCAATCACGGGGGTAGTTGCTCATGCGAAAAAATTATATGTGAGCAGTAGTGATACTCATGGTCATAACGCAGACTTAAACATTTTTGATCTATCGGTGGACCCAAAAACCCCAATACTCCTTAGTAGTTTAGATGCAAACACTACAACTCCGGGACTTAATGCCATAGCAATAGACGAAACGCCCGTAGGCACTTATGCGTTTGTCGCAAATGCACATCCAGCGAATTGGAGCACCTGCACAACTGGGCCTTCGTGTGCACAAGTGCTTGTTATAGATGTGACTCATCCCGCAAATCCAGGAGTTGTACGGGTAATTCGTATACCATCTGGGGCAACACCTTTGGTGTTGGGGTCGGGTGGACAGGCAGTGGGGAACGCTGTCACGTATCGCAACGGCTACTTATATATTGGACTTACTAAAACCAGTAGCGGTCCCGAGTTTATCGTATATGACGTTGGGGCACAAAGTGGCTCTCCACTTAACCCTGTGTACGCTGGAAGTTTTGCAGTAGGTCGTGGTATTAGTTCAATTGCTGTGGTTGGGAGTTATGCATACTTAGCTACTAGTGATGTGAATCGAGAACTACTAATGCTTGATATACATACCCCCGCGACTCCAGTTCAGGTCGGGCTTTTTAATGCACCAGGAAGTTCCGGGTTTGGTGCAGGGTATTCGCTTGCACTTTTAGGACAAGAGGTCTTTTTAGGAAGAAATTATGTAGGAAATGCACCCGAGTTCTACGGACTAGACGCAAGCACACCCGGCTCAACACTCCCGGTTATAACCTCCCTTGATATTGGTACGTCTATAAACCCTGAAAGTGTGAACGGTCTTATTGCAATAGGAAATACAGTATTTATAGTAGGCACAAATAGTGTGCACATATATGACATCTCAGTCCAATCTAGTCCGGCACCCGGGCCTGTGTTTGATGTGTCTCATGACGCTAATGCCGCTACAGCAGTCAGTTGCGAGGGGCAAAATATATATGTTGGGGGATACCAAAAATCTAATGACAAGGGAGTCTTATATATTTTGAGTCCACAATAATTATGCATATTCAAAGGAAAACTAAAGGATTTACACTCGTAGAGGTACTATTGTACATCGCTCTTTTTAGTATGCTCATGAGTGGGGTAGTGCTCGCTTCCTTTCAGTTGCTGAGTTCCGCTCATCTGAGCGATAAAAGTGTTAGGGTGCAACAAGAGGGAGATTTTGTCTTGCGTAAACTAGACTGGGTGCTTAATGGAGTCTCCGTACAAGTGGTGCCAAATAAAGTATCACCCTACAGTTCGACTCTACAAGTGGTAAGTGCAACGAACGCTAGTTTTGTGGTAACGTTTGCTCCTCAGCCACACTCAATTACATTAAGCCAAAACGGTGCTCCACCCGTACCCCTTACCACGCCAAATGTAATTGTTTCAGCACTGCAATTTCACTACCTTAAAGCTATAGGCGCAAAGCCCGAGGGGATAGAGGCGTCCACTACTATAAATGGTGCGGATTTTTATATTAAGAAATATTTACGAAAATGAAACCACGAGGATTTGTTGCTCTAATATCTGCCATACTTATTTCGAGTGTGTTGTTTGTAGTCGTGGCTTCAAGTAGTTTGCTTGGGTTTTATACAAGGCGAACTATCGCAGATGGGGAACTTAAGGCAAGAAGTAGTTCTGCGGCTGACGCTTGCGCCGACATAGCCCTTGTCTCACTTGCTTTTAACTCTCAATATTTAGGTTCAGAAACGCGTACTCTCAATATTCTTGATTCATGTAGTATTGGGTTCCTCACCCCTTTAGGAGCTTTAATTCGTATACCCATTCAGGCAACTTCTGGTCAAAAAATAATTACCAACCTTGAGGTCTTATATGAGCCTTCTAGTCGAAAAATTGTCTCCTGGAGTGAAGTGCTGTAACGGTTGACTGTCAGTAATTAAAAGTCTGTTACAGCTAAGTAGAAAGTTCATCTAGTCCTGGTCTGTGTTCTGTGGTCTCATGGTTTGTGGTTAGTAAGTGGCGCTACATATTTGCGCCAAGGATGTGTAGGAGCTGGTTTGTACACCGTTTTCTTTTTGATAAGTGCGGTCACTTTTTTCTTTGTTGGTACGGGTCTGTGTGGCAACACTTCAAACGCAAGGTACGTCTGTTTCAATCGCACATGCAGCACTCCATCCAACCACTCTTCAATAGTAACCAAATCTTTTTTGTACACGGTCACTCCCTTCGTTGGTTTCAACTGTAACCACTTGTTTTTAAACTGAACAGTATAATCATTTTTAACCACTCGCTCCATGTGTATCGAAAAGATCGATGACAACTGTGCCCGCAACTGAGGGGTGAGTGGTCGATGGGCGTCACCCCTGTGTCTTGCCTCCACAGAGAATCGTGTGTGATGATCGGGAGTGTATATATCTTTCAAAAAGACGTTTGCACTTTTTCTGTCTTTGGTACCCTCCAGTCGCATATCTTTCACTAACCGGTCTTGGAGTGTCCTGAACAACCGCTCGACTCTTCCTTTGGCTTGTGGTGAGTTAGCACAAATTACTTCGATATTCAATGCTTCCATAGCGCGCTCAAACTGGGTCATGAGCTCTGCATTGTCTACGGCATTCTTGTGGTTAATCTTGTAGGTGCTGAACTTGTTTAGGTAGATGGCTCTGGGAAGACCGTACGCTTCAATATATGCTAACCAGAAGCGAAACACTGCGTGCACTCCTTCATTATCCTCAAAGACCAATTGAAGTTTGCCCGTAGCATCATCTATTGCAGCGAGCAAACAGGCTTCCGTACTATCCTCAAACCAATCATGGTACGAGCCATCAAACTGTATGAGTTCACCATACATAGGTCGTCTCTCTCGCCATTCATGACGTATGTCTGCACCGCGTCTCCCCCTTGGCTTCCAGAGTTTTTCCTGTACCATGAAACTACTCATCGTCTTCACACTAAGGGTAATATCTTTTTGTTTTTCTAATTGTTCAGTGGCATAGGTTGGACCAAAGTCTTGATGTTTCTTTGTATGTAAAAACGAGATAACCTCTTTCTTTTTCTTTGCAGCAAGCGCACGATTTGATACTCTCCCACGGTTTCCATGTACTACTCCTTGTTCACCATCTTCTGCAACTTTTCGCTTTAGTTTTTGCACTTGTCGTACGGTGAGATGGAGTTGTACGGCAGCTTCTTTGTTAGTAATTGTTGTATCTAGACACTTCCTCATAATATCGTATCGCTCCCGATCTTTCGGGGGTGAGTGATTGTTCCATAGGTGCAAAAAATGATGAGCTAGTATGCTCATCATAGCGACTGATCAAAACGGGGGGGGGTGAACTTTCTATTTTGGAGGGAGTGCATAGAGGGTGGCTCTGGTGTATAGTTGGGCTTCGAGCACAATGTGCCGTTCTAAATTCAGCCTTATTTGCATTCTTGTCATAAATCAAAAAAACATATGCTTACAAAAGAACAAAAAGATTTCTTCGAAGCAAACCACTCCCACCTTACAGGTGGGAGTGGTTTGCTTTCAACACTACACGCTGGAGCATAGTCGAAGTGGCGAAGGTCCTGCCTCGGCTTATGTGTGCTTGCAAGAAATCGGCATTGAAGGTTTCCAGAGATACATTGCAACAATGATGCAGATACACGACTCCATTGAGCAAAATATCGACACTTCGCAGTATGAACTTATAAATCCTAACGGTCTTGGGTTCCCAGTCGTCGTATTCCCCAAGTCATCCGGTCTGACTTATTCAGAGCTCATAAGTCAGACTGAAGAATATATTCTACAGATCCAAAAGTACTGCCTATCTCTATTTAAGAAAATCTCGGCAACTTCTGACTCCACGATACCTGTCATAGGATATATATCAAATTACACAAAGAGCAAAACAGGTTTGGATATTCCAGCCTTTAAGTTGTATCCAATGTCTTACCGTACGACACAAGAAACTCTAAAGGCCTCGCTTCTTCGGTTGGTTGAAATAAAAAATGACTTTGACCGTGAGATTATGGCGTCATCGGGTACGCATGAAGTCGCAGATATTGTCTTCCAAAAGTAATATGAAAGCTGATAAAAGTCTTAATAAAGAGTTCGAGCAGATACTTCTGCCATTTATTGAGCGCCTCAAAGAAAGAGATAATGTTGAGGGGATTGTGGTTCTCGGCGGGCTCGGAAAAAGAAATCATGTCGATAGCAGCTCTGATATCGACGTGAAGGTTTTTTTCAATGCTAAGGGCGTACGTCAAGCAGCTCCAGAATGGTTGCCGACGTCAGTATATAAAAGAAACGTTTGCTGATAAGGTGTTGAAAAAGCTTAAGGATTCAAAGAAGGGCTCATTTACAGAACTTGAGAATGAAAAAGTTTTCGGCTTTATAAACTATCATCTTGTAAAGAATATGGGTGAGTTTAAGCTAAGAGTAAATTCTTCAAGTGCCGCTAAGGTCGAGGGTATATTAGAATGTAAAAGGGCACTTCAACTTCTTAAAAAGTGATTTAGTAACAATATGAATACATTACAAAAAAACATCTCTCTGGAGTTAAAAAATCGAGGACTTGTAGAGCAAGAAGGCGGTGGCAACCTCTCGGATATTTTGTTCGAAAAGCGTAAGGCGTATCTAGGCATTGACCCTACTGCTGACTCTCTGCATGTTGGCAATTTAGTACCCGTTTTTCTTATGAAGCATTTAGCTGATGCTGGTCATGAGATCGTGTTCTTAGTTGGTGGTGGCACTGGCATGATTGGTGACCCAAGAGAGAGTGGTGAGCGCGTGTTGCTTGATATGGAAACGGTTGAAAAGAACACAAACACCATCCGCTCGCAGCTTCAAAATATCTTTGGCAAAAAAGAATATGTTATTTTCAACAATGTTGACTGGCTTTCAAAGCTTGGCATTATTGAATTCCTCCGCGATATCGCTAAATACTTCACGGTCAATCAGCTTATTAAGAGAGACATCATAAAAAACAGACTTGATGCTGAAGACCCTCTTTCATTCACTGAGTTTTCTTACTCACTGCTTCAGGCGTATGACTTCCTTCATCTGTATAAGACTGAGGGCGTCAATCTACAAATCGGCGGTTCAGACCAATGGGCAAATATCATTTCAGGCATAGACCTAATACGTCGCAAGGAGGGGGCCTCTTCGTATGCCTTAACAACACCTATCATTACTGACAAAAAAACTGGTAAGAAGTTTGGTAAGTCCGAGGGAAATGCTGTATGGCTTGATCCTAATAAAACATCGCCTTTCAAGTTCTACCAATTCTGGTTAAACGTATCAGATGAAGGTCTAGAGACTTATTTTAAGATCTTCACCTTTTTGTCGCTTAACGAAATCTCACAGATGCTTCTTGATCACGAGCCTAATCCTCAAAACCGATTAGGTCAAAAGAAGCTCGCGTATGAGGTCACTAAAATCATTCACGGCGAGGAGGCTGCCGAAGCTGCAAGTCGTGTGTCAGAAATAGTCTTTGGAGATATCTCGCATCTGACTACCTTAAGCGAATCAGAAATTAATTTTCTGATTGATGGTATGCCTGGTTATGCGTTGAATAATCATCAATTCGAAAATGGTGTAAATGTAATCGAAATTATGGCTGAATCAGGGCTTGTTCCATCAAGATCAGAATGTCGGCGTTTGGTAGAAAATAAAGGTGTGTATATCAATGACAAGACAGTAAGTTCTGTTGACCAGGTTTTCTCCTCAGAAGAACTTGTGCAGAATGTCGCAGTATTGCGTGTTGGTAAGAAAGTGGTTCTCGTGTCTTACAGAAATTAATAATCTATATAATTTTCTTTTATGCAAAATACTATTAATCATACAAATTCACTTCAAAACTTAGGTTGGCAGAGTCAGTCTTTTTCATCTTCGAACCCAAAACTAAACTTAAGCGCTCTTGATATAAAAGCTTTCGTTGAAACTTCTGAAGAATATGCGATTTGGGAAGCTATGATGCAGAGAGCTGCTGAAAATAAAGCTGTTGGCTCTCAGCAAGATGCAAAATACCTTTTGCAAAACCAAGAACTTATACCGTCTGAATGGCAAAAGTACAATCTTATTTTCCCACAGACTGTATGGACGTCGGTCACTGGTCATAAGCTGTGCCCATTCTTGAGCTGCAAAGAAGGCCACTGGGTAATTAATTATTACTGGTTCTTATACGACTTCCATCATAATGACCGTTTCTTGGTAAAGAAATCATAGTTAATCTTAGAGTGGTTTTGTGGGTCTTTTTAACTTGCGATAATATTTAAGGTATAGTTTCTCACAGAAAAGTGCTCCCGAGGATGGTCTACGGGAGCCTAATTGGTCATTGTAAGGAAGCATCAAACTCTTCTGAATCAGGAGAAATGGTATTTGGAATTTATCCATAATTAAGCAGATATTCAAAACCATGTTTTGGATGTTTGGAACCGAGTGGGCGGTTGATTTTCATTTGGGAATTACAGGAGGAAAGAGTGCGTATGAAGCTTCATTCGCTTGTGGTATCATTAGTTCATTACGCAAGTGCTTTGATTGCACTTCAGCCGAGAATTGAGGGAGCAAAAATTCTCTTTTGAAGTGCAATCATGTAAGATAACAATATATGAATAAAGTCAATGAATTTGCTCACCTGAAAGCTACCTCCGCAATAGCCTTTAACAGCAGACTCATACCCCTAGTAGTACACTAGAGGTACTATGGCTCTGAAACTTTCCGCATCAGGTCATCCACGCCCGTCTCATTGAATGGCACAATCTCAAGGTGTTGCACCGTAAAGCACGGGATCGAGTAGAGATTGTTGAGGAAAAGAACAAAGCACTCACACAAGAAAACAAACTACTGCAAGAGAAATTGGATAAGCTCCAGGAAGAACTAGACAAGAAAGATGAAACCGTAGAGAAGCTGCAGAAACTCCTCTTTGAGCGACACCAACCTCGCACACGTACACAACGCACGCACGAAAAAAAGCTGCGTACTCCCCAGAGCTACCGTCCTACTCCAACAATCACTGAGCACAAAACACTTTCTCTCACTACCTGTCCGGACTGCAAGGGTAGTGTCTCCGCTCTGCAATCATCCCGCACTCCTATCATTGAAGATATTGTGCTTACCCCGCAACCGGTAGTGACACAGTGGACGATCACGCACCACTGGTGTGCTTCCTGCAAGAAATTAGTAGAGGGAGAAGTACCCGGGGTCCTACCGCACTCGCAACTAGGCCCCAACCTCCTCACCGTAGTACTACTCACACGCTACCGCTGACGTAAGAAAGGGTACTATGGTTTTACATACTGATCCGCCAAATCCATAACCCAACCCATAAAGGATAAGGTACAATGGCGTTCTTTAAAAAAATCATGACAGCTGCTCTGCTGTTGGCAGCCACAATCGCTCCGGCGAAAGCTGCCCTCTATACTACGTCAGGTGTCATCGGCGGTAATAATGTCGCCGCATCGGCTGACGTCCAGGTGTCAGGGAGTAATTTCACCATTGCTCTCAAAAACATCTCGTCTACCAATATGCTAGAGGCGCCTACCAATACGCTGACGGGTCTTGCCTTCAAATTTGCTGGTGGCCCCGTGGCTCTTACCCCCGCGTCCGCAACCTCGCCTTCCGCAATTTTTGGGTCGACTTTTTGCAACATCAATGCGTGCGGCGGGACCAGCGTCAACGTGGGCGCCGAAGTTGGCTACCAGCAGTTTCTGACGCTGGCGGGACTTGGCATCACTGGCGCCCAAGTCATCGGGTCAGCCGGATATGTGACCACCGGTATTGTTGGGAACTTGGGCAACTTCGGCGGTGTCAATCTTGAAAGCCCTGTCTCCCTGAACGGTATCGAATTTGGTATCGTATCAAATGCTGCGGGACCTTTCAACGGTGGCTTGTCCAACCAGGCACTCATCCGAGACACTCTCGTGTTGGTGCTGTCTGGCAACTTGGCCGGAGCCGATCTGGCAACGCTGAGTGTTGACTTCTTGTATGGGACCGCGCCTGAAGCATCGCTTCATGGTGTATTTCAGAATGGCGGAAACCAAAATGTACCTGAGCCTATATCGGCCGCTCTTCTCGGGGTGGGCCTCGTGGGCTTGGCCGCGGTTCGGCGTCGTTCAGCTTGACTTGATTTTGTTTTGCTAACTAGGGCGCTCGCTTCTGTAACCAGAAGAGAGCGCCCTTTCACGTATCAGTTATTTACAAAATCATTTGCGTACTGTTTCATTTTATACAAGTGTTGTGCGCAAATCTAGTCGTGGTAGAACGAGTGCGGTTCCTTTACTAATGTAATATTTGAATAACATATGCAGAAGCTTTTTGTAAAGGTGCGAGGGCTCGTTCGCCCCAGTTCTGGATTTACTCTTATAGAAATTTTAGTAGTGATCGGCATTATTGCTATTTTAGCGGCAGTAGTTATCATCGCCATCAATCCTGCAAGGCATTTTGCACAAGCTCGTAATTCGCAACGGGAGTCAAATCTTACGACCATTTTAAATGGTATAGGCCAAAACATTGTCGACAATAAAGGCACCTTTACTTGTGCAGGAATTGGGACCGCACCGGGAGCAACAGCAGCCAATATCGGGACTGGCGCTGGACTTGTAAACCTTGGATGTTTAGTACCAGTCTATATTCCAGCGGCAATTCCAACCGACCCAACAGGAGGTATAGCTGCGGATACTAAATATACTCTCGCTATGGATACCACAGGCAGGTTCACTGTATGTGCTCCTAATTCAAGTGAAGTGGCGCTCGGAAGTCCTGCGGTCACCTGTGTCACACGTTAAGTTGAGATAGAGGAAATAATAGACATAAAAATCCGGCTCACTGCCGGATTTTTTGTGTCAAAATTTTTAAAACAATTTAGGAGTGTCCTTGTTCTTTTGCCTTACCGATAAGCCAGGAGCTCGACTGGACTTTACCTCCGTGGCCAGTGCCAAATACCATCTGTATGCCGAGCTCTTCACAGAGTGTATACTCGGGCACACTATCCTCTTTTCGATCACCTCCATTTGCAAAAATATCAGGTTTGAGTTCTTGGAGTTCCTGGCAAACCGACATGTCAGTCGTGTTGGCGCTATGATGGGTAAGTAACACCCTGTCTACTGCTGCAAAGGCTTCGATCACTTCCTTGCGCTCTTCTTCTGGCATAAAGGCGTAGCCCTTTTTTAGCTTGAGCCAGTTGTTATTGTTGAGTATGACGACAAGCTCGTCACCAAGTGCTCTAGCTTCGATAAACATTCGTACATGCCCAATATGGACGGGGTCAAATCCACCAGACACTGCCACTACTTTGGGACGAGGGGAGGATTCCATAAATACATTTTACTCTCGTGGCGCATTTTCTCCAAAGTAACAGGCTTCTATATTATTGCCGTCTGGGTCCAGGAGAAATGCGGCATAATAATTACTTCCATATTCCTTTCGAAAACCAGGAGCACCGTTGTCGCGTCCGCCATGTTCTAAACCAGCTTTATAAAAATTCTGCACGGCTTCTTTGGTTGTGGCACCTAATGCAACATGCATCGGTTGAATTTTTTCATCCTTTTTTACTATCCAAAAGCTCGTGGATTCGTTTTCACAAAAACCAGCGGCTTGAGGCCCATAATCTCGAACGAGTGAATATCCTAATGGTGTAATTGCCTTGCAGTAAAATTCTTTGCTTTTTTCATAATTACTAATCGGTACTGATACGTGTTCAATCATATTACATTAGTATACGCACGGAAGTGTGATGTTCAAGTGAGATGCTTTTGTAAATTGCATTGTAGTAACGTACAGTGGAGAGATTGCATATGGATAGGATAAAAAAAATTGGGCAGACAACTTTTTCGTCGCTTGGCATTCGAAATTATCGACTCTACTTTATCGGACAGGCGATTTCTTTGTCGGGTACGTGGATGCAAACCATAGCGCAAGGCTGGTTGGTGCTCGAACTTACCAACTCAGGCACGCAGTTAGGTATTGTGGTGGCGCTTCAGTTTTTGCCTCTGTTACTTTTGGGGCCATGGGGTGGGGTAGTTGCAGATCGCTACAATAAGCGAGTAATTTTGTACTGCACCAATGCAGTGTCAGCGATAATGAGTTTAATTTTAAGCCTCCTTATATTTGCAGGTGCTGTGCAGTTGTGGCACATGTATGTATTTGCGCTTGCGCTCGGGGTTATCCGTATATTTGATAATCCAATACGTCAAACTTTTTTAGCCGAAATGGTGGGTAACGCTCATTTGAAGAATGCTATAAGTCTTAATTCGACCGTCAATAACTTAGCTCGAGTTATAGGCCCAACTATAAGTGGTATTCTTGTTGCCAGCGTGGGTATTGCTTTTTGTTTTTTAGTAAACGCCTTCTCCTTTATCGGGGCCCTCATAACCCTTGCGTATATTCGAGCTGACGAACTTCATACCCCTGCACCGCAACAAGTAACAAAACATCAAGTACGAGACAGTTTTGCATACGTCGCCCGCACCCCTCTCATTCGAGATACTCTTATTATGATGACACTCATCGGCACCTTTGTTTTTGAATTTCAGGTTAGCCTACCTATTTTAGCTCGACAAGTTTTTAATGGGGGAGCGCCTGAGTACGCTCTCCTTATGTCCGCTCTTGGTGCTGGGTCCGTTGTCGGAGGACTCTATTCGGCGGGTCGCAGCTCCATTGCACCACGTCATTTAATAGTGTTTGCGGGGTTAAGTGGGCTCAGTTTATTCGCTGTTTCTATTATGCCAACCCTTCTGCTTGCTGTTGTTTCTATGACAGCCGTTGGTTTTTTTACCATCAATGTAACAGCATTGGCGAACACCATGATTCAGCTCAAAAGCTCTCCTGCAATGCGTGGGCGGGTGATGGCTTTGTGGTCAATGGCTATGATGGGCTCAACCCCGATTGGGGGCCCTTTGGTTGGGTTTGCAGGAGAATATATGGGTGGCCGCTATGGCGTTGCAATAGGGGGAGTAGCCGCTGTCGCTGCTGCTTTGTATGGCATGAGCACATTACTTAAAAAAGATACTTCAACCAAAATTCCGGGAGCGATAGCATCAAATGCCGAACAAGCGGTAGCAGAGCATACGAAGCATGTTTAATGAAATGTGTCACAAGAGCTGAGGGACCCAGTGTCATATCCTTTCGTAAACCAAGAAGTTCGTTCTTGCGAAGAGCCGTGGGTCCATGTTTCCGGACTGACTGAACCTTGGGTTTTCTTCTGGATATTATCGTCGCCTACAGCCGAAGCTGCGTCGAGTGCCTCTTGAATCTCGCCAGGTTCAAACACACCTTTGTCTTTTATAGAATATGCCCAAAGTCCCGCAAAACAATCTGCTTGTAACTCAAGTTTGACCGACTCAGCGTTTGCATTGCTTGAGTTAGTTTGCGTATCAACCTCTTTCATAATTCCCAATTCCTGCTGCGCATGATGCCCAACTTCGTGTGCAATAACGTATGCCTGCGCCACATCACCCTTAATGCCGCCAAACCGCTTCGTCAATTCCTCAAAAAATGTTTCGTCTAAATAAATGGTTTGGTCATTAGGACAATAGTGGGGCCCTACTTGTGCGGTTGCACCTCCACATGCCGACTGTGTTGAGCCACGAAAAAGTACTAATTTTGGAGGTGTGTATGTTTTATTATTTGCAGTAAATACTTTTTGCCACATATCGTTGGTTGAACCTAAGACAGTGGACACAAATACTTCGTAGGAGTCTTGTCCTGCAAATTGGCTTTTGTCAATATTTTGCGTTTGCCCAACTTGTACGTGTTGTAATTGGTTAAGTGCAGTACCAACGTCCACCTGGCCGGTGAGTGCGTAATTGATTACCAGGTACAAAACAAGGCCGGTGAGCCCAAGGCCCCCGCCAACCGCTGTGGGGCCCATGGCGCGCCTGTCTTCAACATTTCCTCTACTTCCTAATTTGTCCCAAAGTGCCATAGAAGCTCTACTTTACTTTGTATAGGTGAGGGTTTAATGAAGAAAAGAAAAACCACAGCACGAAGCAACGTCTCGTATTGGCCAATGTCCGGGTTAACGTTTTCGTAGTCCCATCGAAAGTTTCGATCCGGGTCGACGCCATCTTCATTGTAGCGAGTTCCTTTAAGCGAAGCATAAGGGCTCAGTCCATAGATAATGCATACAGCTGTGTCATCGGATGACCCAAATTGAGGGTCTTGCTTCAAAAGATGTGCTAAGGCTCTCGAGTATCCTCCGAGCTCGCTTTCATAAATTTAAAATTAGCAAGTTTACTGCATGCTCGCACATGTCTCGTTGCAATAAATGGGGGACTTTTGCTCAAGACAATTTTCACACAGCAACATCTTTTTGTGGCAATCTCCAAAAGCACAATTATCAAAATGTTCACTTGGGGTTTTGCATATTTCACATCTACCCACGACTTCATAGGTGGGAGACTCTTGCTCTAAAATTCGTTCATCAAAAACGTAGAGTGATCCCAAAAAATCTTCACCCGGGTATGTTTTCATGTAAGTCCCAATGCCACCTTTTAACTGATACACGTCTTCAAATCCCTCTGACTTTAAATACGCAGATGCTTTTTCGCAGCGGACTCCATAGGTACACACAGCAACTACTTTTTTCTGCTTTAGAGGCTCGAGGCGAGGGAGTTCCTTTTGTAAGTCACGAAAATTCTCGAGCTTAGGGTGAATGGAGTTTTTAAAATGCCCGACTTTAAACTCATAGTCGTTACGCATGTCTACAATCTCAAAATCTTCCCCAGACTCTATCCATGCTTTGAGTGTTTGCGGCTCAATATGCGTGCCGGTCGACTGTGTTGGGTCTACATCTTTCTCACCTAAACCGAGCGTTACAATTTCCGAGCGTACTTTTATTTTTAAGTCCCGGAATGCTTTACCATTTCCGGGACTATGTTTAAACCAAATATCGGAGAAATCCCCGAGAGATAACTCGCGCATGCGCTTTTCATACTCAGCAATGGCTTCGTTCGTTCCTTCGGCGGTCCCATTGATACCTTCCTTTGCAATCAAAATCCTTCCTTTTATATGCAGCTCTTCGCAAGTAGCGCGCATCCATGCCATAACTGCGGCGGGGTCTTGAATGGGGGTGTATTTGTAGTAGATAATTACTTCGTAGTCCATATATAAGTTATAAAGCAAGAAGGGCAAGAGGGCAATCTTAAAAAATAAAAACCACCTCTAGGGCGGTTTGGCATTATGGATGCGGTTTTTAATTACAAACGGTATAAAGTAACCGTCAGAGTATGAGAAGATATGCAAATTTTCTCCCTTATACTTTTTCTCTAGCAATTTTGAACGTCTTGCCTCTGCCTCTTCAAGACTAGGCAACTTATTAGCACATATATACAAATGTTTTTTACTGATGGGGAGGCTTCGACCGCGGAATTGTATAGGTTGAATGCGTACGCAAAGAATGATCCAAATTTGTTTGGGTGGGGGTGGGGAGCTTGTGGTGGTGGTAGTTGGGAATACCTGCTTACGTATCCTTGGAAGTATAGAGAACATGACACACTCCTTCTCTTGTTTAAGCATACCTAAAACCACCTATTGAGACAATAAAACATATTGACACCCAAGCCCAAGCTTATTTGGAGAAAAATCTAGAATTATTGTAGACCGGCTTCAATTTCTGTATGACAATTTTTGCATACTAAAATACATTTTTTAGCTTCACGTAAAAGACTTTCCCAAGAATATGAGAGTCCTTTTACGCTTAATGCGAAACTTTTATTCTTTGGATTTGTATGATGAAAATCCAGAGCGCCAGCGTATTTTTCGTATCCACAACGTGAGCACTTACCCCCAAACTCTTTTACTAACAGCTCTTTCTTTTTTCGTCTGTTCTGTATAACCCACGCAGATGCACATTTACCGCAACGGAATGTACCGTCAACTCTAGGGAAGTGTTTGGTTTCGCCATGTTTTTTGCATAATTTCTGCAACATATAATAAGTATAACACCCAGTGTTATGTTTGCGAGAGAATCATAAACATGTATAATTTTAACTGGTCAATATTTTTGGCCGAAATTCCGGTGTAGCTCAATGGTAGAGCAGCTCCCTGTGGCAATAAACGCAGCTTTCCAAAGTAATTTGGATCGAATAACGAGGTGAATTCGGGGAAACCCCGCGAACAGCGGGGCAATCCCGAGCCAAGTTTTTCTCACTAGTAGTATTGAGAAAAAAAGGTGTAGAGACTATCCCGAAGGGGAGTACTCTTTAATTCAACAATTAAAGCGGAAGCGCCTCGCATCCGACAACTTATTTTCTAGGTTGGGATGATGATATAGTCCATGCTCTCAGTAATGAGGGGTAACATGTAAGGAGTTGGTTGTAGGTTCGAGTCCTACCGCCGGAGCAAGATAGGATTTTGAGAGTAGATTTCTCCAATATCCTTTGTGTTTACTTTGTTTTTTACAGGTTCTAACCCTGCTTTAATTGAGCGGACCTCTTTTGACATTGTTTGCATGGGGAATAGCAGATTATCCCAGTCAATGCTCAACTTTCTGTCTTTTAGCAACAGGTCCGAACCCAACGCGGCAAAAATCTCCTTGCGCGTCTCAAGGTCGTTGTTTTCCTTCGCCTCGGCAAAAACAGCCGCAGCTTTCTCCGCAAAATTGAAGCCACGCTCGGCAACCTCAAGCCAGTTTTCCACGCGCTTGTCTGTATCCTTGAGGAGCTCTTGGAGACGGTCTTTTTCAGACAGAAGCGTTTGCTTCCTGCCCTTGAACTCCTCCTCGGTAAGTTCGCCGTTAGCGCGCATATCAATGAGGTTGTCTATCTTACGTATACAGGTTTCGTATTCGCGCCTTTGTGCGCCATAGATGCGGTCTCGGTCGGATGCCTCTTGTGCGTTCATCTCGCGAAGCCGCGCCAGTGCCCAAGCTGTGAAGTCCGCAGGTATCTCTATTGAGCCGATTTCTTTTGCAATCTGTTTCTCAAGCTCCGCTTCCTCAATCGCTAGCTCTTTGCAGTTCGGGTCCTTGCGCCGCGTACAGTGGTAATAAGTGTAGTGGTGCGTATTGCCATTTTTCTGGTGCTTCACTTTCTCCTCAGCGGTAATCATTGCGCCACATCCGCCGCACTTTATAGGACCGCGATACATAATCGTGTGCTGTTTTTGACGCGGACTGCTCTTTCTCCCGAGCAAAAATTGGATGCGGTCATACTCCTCCCGCGTAATCATCGGTTTGTGGATGCCCTTGTGCCATTGGTCGCTTCCTACAGGGTATTCAAAGTCGCCGTAGTAGAAAGGGCGGGTAAAGAGCAGGTAGACATTGCTTCTACTCAACGGCTTACCATTGCGCATACGCAAACCCCACTCTTTTGTCGCTATATCTAAAATGCGTGGCGGTGTGTGCGTGCCCGCGAGCATCAGGTCAAACATCTTCCGCACGATGTCAAAACGTTCGGGGTCGGTGTGTATAGACTTGTACCCTTTGTCGGCGTACTTATCGTTCATATAGCCAAGAGGTGCAGGTGCGGGGTAAACACCCATTTCCGCTTTCTTGTTCAAGCCGCGCTTAACATCTCGTCCTTTCTTTGCGCTTTCGTATTGAGACTGCGAGAGTGCCATCTGTAGCATCCAAATACCCTCGGGTGTATTTTCAAACTGATAGGTAGCGAGCTTGAGGTCCGCTATCACGCCAGTGCGTATCATATAGGTTATTTCACCAGCGTCCTTCTCGTTGCGTGAGAGACGGTCTGGATGCCATGCAATCAGCCCCGTGCGCTCTTTTTTAATTATGCGCTCAAGCATATCAGCGAATGCGGGGCGATTGAACGGTTTGAATGCGCTTGCTTTATCCTCTACAAACTCAATGTCCAAGTGTCCGAAGGTTTTAATAAGTTGGTCCTTTTGAGCGGGTATAGAAAGAGCTTGCCGCTCCTCTCCCTCGGTGGACTTTCGCACATAGACGAAGTATTTGATTTTGTCTGTTTTAGTCATACCCATAGTCATTATACGGCGGCTTCCAGTAATCTCGGAGTGAGTAACTCAAACCGCTCAAGAGCGGCATCTACAAAGGCAACACTATTGGCATAAGGCAAGCCACGAGTCAGTTCTGCTGCCGCTTGTATCTTCTGGGTAAGCCGTTCTCCGTGGTCCTTGTTCCATCCTCCTGAAACCGCCCTACGCACCTCCTTTGCCCCATAGTCGCGTATGGCGCACGCCAGCCCGTAGGAGGTCAGGGCGCGGTTCATACTATGCGCCCCGCCGCGTTTCTTGGCTTCCTCGATGATATGGAGCAATAGTCCTAAGTCGTCAGTTGGACCGATAAGTGCGAGCTGATTTTCAGGTCGTTGGATGAGACCTCTCCATGACTTGAGCAATATCGCCTTGCAAAGGTCGGGTGCAAAGAGGTCTTTGAGTGCGACAAATGTTTTTGGCTCTCTGCAAAGGACGATGTTTATTTCACGCATCACGGTTTGCGACTTTTTGATGCGGTACTCATACCGAAACACTTCACGGTCCTGCAACTTATGGCGCTCTATAATGCCGCGCTCGCGTCCCATCCGCCCCTTGTCCTTGCGCTTTACCTTTGGTCGCATTGCGTCAGCGACTTTGTCGTAAAATACGCGTTCTATCGTGCCCGAGTAGATATGGAGCCAGCGTCCTCCGTTTTTTTCTTCTTTCAGAGTAATGTCCACCACTTTGCTTATATCCACCCCAGCCAGCTCGGCGAGTATCTCCTGCATCCGTATCTCGGGAGGCAGAGGGACATTTTTGCAAAAATGTACTGCTGTGACGCGAGCATTTTCAAGAGAGTTGCTCTCAAGGGTTATTCCGACACCAGAGAGTGCTTTTTTGAGTGCAGAGAGCACCTTTTCAAAATCAAGTTCTGATACCTCTTGCAAACTGTTGCCGTATAGGAGCTTTGGAAGCGATAATGTCGCTTGTAGCGTGTACAGTACCTCGTTTCGGTCGGCATTTAGCGCCTCATACAGCTCCACCTTTGGTAGATAGGTATCTTGAGGAGGCGGCTCAAAACGGAAAGCTCGCAAGTATCGGCGCGTTGGTGGTGATTGTTTTTCGGTCGGGGAGAGTTCGTCAAAACGCCGCCGCGTGAGTTCGGGCAGAAACCACGGCCTTGCAAAACCCTTGATTTGGAATTTTTCTGCTCCGCTGATTTTGATAATGATTGTATCCATAAGGTTGACGTTGTTGTCGGTAGATTTCAAGGAACCCTGTTGATTTCGGACTCGGCGTTTTGCTTATCTGCAATAGAGCGGCTCACGACCTCAATCAAGCGGATGAGACGGAGCCCTTTTTCAAGAGCTTCGTCTTTGCTGATGTCTTTGCCAAAATGCTTTTTGTAGAGCATCTGGAACTCGGCAATATGTTCATCCGCGATACCCATACGCCTATTCGCTGTAGAGGCGGTTCTTGAGCATCTTGAGCGTGTCAAAGTAGGTTCGTGCCTTCACCTCAAGACGGTTCGCCCAGTACGCATCAATGACATCATCCATACCGTCGCCTCGGCGGAAGACAAACTGGACTTTGCGAAAGTCCTCGCGGTCCAGCGATACAAGTGAAAAACCGACGCTGATGAGCGCGGCTGATAGACCGAGGTCAAAACTGCGAAAGAAGTTGGTGTTATCTTCAAACGGGGAGTGAACCTCTGCTTTCTTCGTAGCCATAGTAATAACTCGTAATGATTTGTAATATGTGAGCTTCTGAAGAAAGCGTCACTGTCTTATTGGTGGCGTTCACCGAAAGGACGTGTCAAATGACGAGATAGGGAAAATAAAAAAGCCCGATTTCTCGGGTTCTTTTGGCGCGTGAGTGAGCAGTTATCCACTCACGAAGCGAACCTGGTGAACGCTCTGGTGAACTATTTACAGCATTTGAGTTGAGAGTTGATGCCCCATTTGTTGCCAGCGAACTTGTGCAGTATCGGAGTCAATCCATTATCAGAACAGATTTTTTGTATGCGGTTTATCTCGTTTGAGACCGAGACCTTTGTGCTTGAAAGTGCCGTCGCAAGCACATCAAGCGTCTTGGCGTGTTGCGGGTATTTCCGTATGCCATAGAGATGCGAAATAATGCGCTGTCCGAGTGGACGGATTTTTGCGCTCTGCTTCTGGTACACACCACCGCGTAAGGGCTCAAAGAGCAGGTGCTCACCCTGTAAAACGATAGTGTCATCAAGTTCCAAGTCGCTATCCTTCGTGGCGTACACACCCTTTGGAAAGTATAGTTCTACGATTGCTTTCTCAAGGATAATGGATTTTCCTATGCTCTTTATGAGGTCCGCGAGCGGCACGAGTAGAACTTTCTCGGGGAGCGAGGTGTGAGGTGTGCCAGAGTAGAAGACAACGCTGTGCGGAAGCGCGGTGATGATTGAGAGGCGCGGTTTATTTATCTCGTCTATGTTGCGACAAAAGAAAAGATGGTAATGCACCATGTTTACTGCTTGCGTGCCGAAGTCCCATAACAAGCCCTGTGCGTTCTCGTTCACTTTTGGGGTAGTGATGCCGAGTGCCTCTTGAAACAGTGAGAGAAGGCGTGGGGTATTTAGTACCCATTGTTTGAGCTCCTCTGGGTTGAAGTAATCGCGTCCCGCCGCTTCGTCCGTCGCGCAGAGTGTGTATGCCCGCGTTTCTGATACAACCTGCACCCCAAGTGTCTCGCCATTACAGGTTGGGCAAATGCGGTGCGTTGGTGTTGTTGTCCGCTCAAGGATACCAAGCGCGACAAGCGCATCAAACTCCTTGCGGTTCTCCTCCGCTTCTTGTCCGTCTATGGTGGCGGGGTAGAAATGTACCTGCCGCGCAATAATGTTAGTTGTCAAAGCCACAGTCCAGTTTTGATTGTTTGAGGACCGTCCTCGCTTTGATATTGAACTCGTCTATGCTGTTTAGTGAGCAACTGTCCTTCCAGTTGATATTGAAAGAGGCTGTTCCTTTCTGGCGTTGTTTGCTCGGTTTGAACTTGATTTGAAAATCTGCGCTGTTGATGAGCATATCGCCGATTTTGTCTGCAAGATTTAGGTGGCCTAGCTGGTCCCACATTGGAGCTACACCACCCCTGCTATCGTTGCTTACAGTGATTTTGACACGAGTTAAGCGGTCTTTCGTGCGCAGCTCCAACGACTTGAGCCACCACCATTCCATCTGGTCATTTGGGTCTGCCACCATCGCAAAGGTGGGGTTTTTGAGGAGTTCAAGGTTAAAGGTTTGTTTGCTATCATCCATCTCGTGCTCAAAGACGGACTTTGCGAAGATGGCGAGGAGGTCTCGTTGCTTCTGCCATCCTCCCCGTGCCTTTATCTCAAGCTCCCCGCCGTTATCCTCATCGCCTTCATTTGGGCGGTAAAGATAGTAGACCTCAAAGGTAGGGCGGCGCGTACCGCCCTTTTTGAGCCCTCCCGTTTTCTCGTCTGGCGTAAAGTCGCTTTCGGCGTAATCGGTGAGCCGCGCCACTACATACACGCGGTCTTTTTTGGGATACACATCAACATCGCCATACTTGCCGCGCGCCTCTTTCTCGCCGTAGTGCTTTTTGAGTGCTTCTAAGAGTGCGCCCTTTTTGTTTTGTACAAAGTCAATGCTCTTTGATGGTACAGGCACGCGCTTCCACCCATTTAGGTCATAGAACTGTTGGACCGCATCCGCTTGGTCAAAGACATCTGGATGATTGAGGAAAAACCAAAAGGCTCTGTCATGCGGGTTCTGTTCAATCGTTTGCGCGGGGGCGAGTGCGATGCTTTGCTCGGCGGCTTCCGTCATCAAGTTCTGTGAACCCTTTTCATTTGAGAGATGACTGATGCGCTGAAAGTCGCGCTCAATCTCTTGCTGGTGTGTCTCGCCCTGCTTGCGTAGTGCCGCTTCAATCTGGATGACTGTATCCTCCGTGTTCTTCTTGCCCGTAGGTTTTGTGTATGAAAAATCAGTGATGTTGCGCGAAAGTAGGTACTGCTCAACGAGCGCGTAGTCGTCTATCTCCAACAAAAAGCTCTTTTCCGAGTATTCTTTTGCCATAGTAATCGTAATAAAGGGGCTCTTTCCACAGCGCGTGATTTTGCTCACGGTAGCCCATACTGTAAGATAATGTTATCAAATGTAGGGTGTGAAGCAATATGCAAGAACCGAAGGGAAATAACGATAAAATGACAGGCCTCCTCACTCTCAAGGAGGCGTGCGAGTTGCTCAAGGTCCATCCAAACACGCTCCGAGCGTGGGACAAAAAGGGCATTCTCCCCGCAGTGCGTATCGGCGAGCGGCGCGTTCGCAGATACCGAAAGGAAGACATCCGCAAGCTTATGCAGACAGACGGATAGGCGAGCGCGGCGCGTTATCAAAACATTACGATTACTATGGCGAATAAAAACGAATTTCAAAAAGTAGAGCAGGCAAAGGGCCGCCCGCTTCTCCAGTGGGTTGGCAAGCATCCACTTGAGAGCGTGCAGTATTTCCCTGCACAGGAGAAGGAAGTGTACGGCGACAAGACCGCAAAGGATTTCAATAAGCTATTTTGGGGCGACAACTTGCAGGTGCTTTCGCACTTGCTCAAGGAGTATCGCGGCGAGGTGGACCTTATCTACATTGACCCTCCTTTTGATAGTGCGGCGGAGTATTTCAAAAAAATCTTGCTACGAGATGAGCGTGTGGAAGGAGTGAAGATGAGTGTTCTGGAAGAGAAACAATATGCCGACATGTGGGAGAAAGACGAGTTTTTGCAATTTCTCTACGAACGCTTCTTGGTGATGAAAGAACTTCTTTCAGAAACAGGAAGTTTGTATGTCCATCTTGATTGGAGAAAGGTCTCCTATGTACGCGTTTTGCTTGATGAAATATTTGGTGAGAAAAATTTTCAGAATGAGATTATATGGCACTACGGTGGGAGAATGATGCATGGAGTCTCAACCTATAATCGCAAACATGACACTATTCTTTTTTATGCAAAAAACGCAGGCAAGATGAAGTTTACGTTGCCTGTTGAGACTATTGATTTTGATGAATACGCAAAATCTCGGCATGAAAAAATACATACCGACACAGACGGTAGAAGGTATTTACTAGTGCCAGATATGAATATGGACCGCACCACAAAGCAATATGAGGAGGACCTTGTGGCAAATGGTAAGGCTACAGATGATGTGTGGGAAGTGAGATATATACGTGGAAACGCGTATGAGCGTACTGGGTATCCGACGCAGAAGCCAGAGGAATTGCTAGAGCGCATCATAAGTGCGTCCTCCAACGAGGGTGACCTTGTGGCGGATTTCTTTATGGGCTCAGGCACTACTGCTGCCGTCGCGCAAAAGCTCGGGCGGCGCTGGATAGGTTGCGACATAAACATCGGCGCGATACAGACGAGCACAAGACGCCTCGCGCAAATTGTTGCAGACCAACAAAAAGAAAAGGCAAAGGATTTCAAGGGCTCACTCGGCTTCAAGGTGCTCAATGTGAACGAATACGATGTCTTTAAGAACGAAATTGAGGCGAAGGAGATAGTGATGGAAATGTATGGCGTGGAGCCCATGAAGCGGTCCTATTTTGACGGCGTACTGGACCGCAATTTTGTGAAGGTGCTTCCTCTCAACCGTGTACTCGGCAAGATGGATGCACGTTCGCTCCTCAAGGGCATAGAGGACGAGCTGGACAACTTTACCAAGAAGACTGTCAGTAAGCATGGCGAGGCGGTCTACAATGAGAACGTTATTATCGTCTGTTCGGGTATGGAGCTTGACGTACACGACTTCCTCAAAAAAGAAAACAAGACAGGTGTTGAGGTAAAAATCTATGACATCCTCACCGATACGAAAGACCTCATTTTCAAGCAATATCCCGAGAGCAAGGTGAAGGTGGCCACAAAAGGCGTGAAGCTCGCTGTTGAGATACAGGAGTTTTACTCACCGCTCTTGATGCGCAAATTGGAGCTGGAGAACGGCAAGATGTTGAAGAAAGAGCATGAGGCGAAGGTCAAGGATTTCAAGCAAATCGTTGATAGTGTCGCCATTGATGTGGATTACAATGGCAAACTGTTCAATGCCGAAATTATGGACCTGCCCGAAAAGAAGGATGTTATAAAAGCGAAGTACGAGTGGGAGTACAAGAAAAAGGGTAAATATACCGTCGCGATAAAAATCATTGATGTCCTAGGCGAGGAGTTTTTTGAGACCTTTGAGGTAGACACGAAATAAAACAATGGACAGTTCCTTCCTACAGAAAATTAAAGAGAAAGTAGCCGTATGGCGTGCTGCCGAGTACAAGGGCTCTCAAGAAGAAACGCTCACCATCCTTCGTTATATCAAGACAGTGCGTTTTCTCCATGAGCCGCAGATAGAGGCACTTGAGACATACATTTACCTCAAGGAGATTGAAGGTAACAAGCACTCGCTTGAGGTGTTCCGTTCGTCATTTGAAAACGAGCTTGAGTTCTTGCGTGCGCTCGGTGTTTCAGACAAAGAAGCGCTTGAACTCGCATTTGATAAGAAAAAAGATGAGAAGATACAGGACATCCTTGAGGAGAAGTTCGGCGGGTCCGATTACGCTAATCAGGTGTACGCGCTCACGATGGGCTCGGGCAAGACGATTTTGATGGCAACGATGATGCTCTACGATTTCGTGCTCTCGTTCCATCACCCCGAAGACGAACGGTTCGCCAAGAACATCCTCGTGTTTGCGCCAGACACTACCATCATTGATAGCTTGAAAGAGATAAAAACCTTTGATTACAGCAAAGTGCTTCCGAAGGGATACCGCAACATTGTTTTCAATATCAAATATCATTACCTTGAGAGTACCGATACTCCGCTCATTCCTATCGGCAACTACAACATCATCGTCTCCAACTCGCAGAAGATAATTCTCAAGCGTAGGAACACCGAGAGTCCTACGAAGTCCCTCTTTGGAGAGAAGAATAAAATAGCGCGGCAAATGACCGAGAATTCGCGCCTCTCTGCGATACGCCAGCTTGAGCGGCTCTCTATTTTTGTAGACGAAGCACATCACAGCTACGGCAAGACAATGGATGCAGAGCTAAAACGTACGCGCGAGACGATTGAGTACATCCACGGTAACAAGCCGCTCGTCTCCGTAGTGAACCTTACGGGTACACCGTATGTGCAGAACAAGATGATTGCCGACGTTGTGTATCATTTTGGGCTCAAAAGCGGCATTGAAAAAGGCATCTTGAAGCAGGTGCGTATTTTGGATTACGGGAATGTGCGCGAGGAGAAATTCGTTGAAGAAGTCGTGGAGACTTTCCTTACGGAGTATGGTGAGAAGCGTCTTGAGGGGCGGCTTCCTAAAATAGCTTTCTATGCGGCGAGCATCGCGGACCTTCGTGGTGATGGGCGTACACAGGGGTTGAAGCAGATTGTAGAGAAAATACTCGCTCGTAAGGGCTTCGCGCTTGATAAAGTGCTTGAGTATCACACCGAAGCCGAGGAGAACAAAGACGAGTTCCAAAAGTTAGATACTGCCGATAGCAAAAAGCAGTTCGTCTTTCTTGTGGGCAAAGGGACGGAGGGGTGGAACTGTCGCTCGCTTGTTGCGTGCGCTCTGTACCGTGAGCCGAAAAGCACTATTTTCGTGCTTCAATCGTCTACGCGCTGTTTGCGCTCCATCGGCGACAACTCAACGGTTGCTCGCATCTTTCTCTCTAAAGCAAACTATCAAATACTGGACCGTGAGCTCAAGAACAACTTTGATACCAGTGTTGCTGAACTCTCCGCGCAAGACCAAAAGACGATTGACCACGAGCTTAAGATAGAGAAGCGTAAGACCGTAAAGGTGAAGAAGGTACTTAAGGAGATTGTCGCGGCGAAGACTGTGGATGTCGCCAACCTCAAGATAGACTTCAAGAAGTTTAAGCCGTCAGAGTACCAGTCGTATGTGAGCGAGGGTGGCATCTTCATGAATGAGGGACGCGCAGGATACAAAGAGGCACGAGCGGTCCGTAAAATGAAGGAGGAAAACAACTTCACTTTCTACGAGGTGACTGAAATCATCAATCGCCGCACGCACCTGTCGTGCTCAATTATTGAGAGCATCGTCGCAGGGAGCGGCAAGACCCGCGAGGAGTTTGTAAAGGACGCGAACAAGACTCCTGCACTCATCGCGTTCACTGTGCAGGAAATCCTTGATAAGGCGTATCAATACGATTGGCGCGAGGAGACGATTGAGGAGGAGCTTGAACTTACGAAGCTCTATCCGTTCAAAATTAGCGTACAGCGCGGCAAAAACACTCTCGTGGTGTATAGGGAACAGGAGGAAGAAGACGGGCAAAAGAGCCGTATCGGTTTTCACATCAACCCCTACAACTTTGATAGTGGCGATGAAAAAGACTTGTTCCGCTATCTCCGCGACTACCTTGATGCAGATGAGGCAATTATTGACATCTACTTTACGGGCGGTGTTGTGGATGCCATACACAATGACTTCTACTTTGATTACTGGAACCCCGAACGTCAGTGCTACGCGCGGTATTTTCCCGATTTCTTGGTGGAGACATCGAAGGGACGCTACCTCGTCGTGGAGGTAAAGAGCAACGCCGAGAAGACCGATTACGAAGCGAACCAAAAGACTTACAAGGGCAAGAACGAGGAACTCACGAACGAAGTGTTCGCAAAACAAGTGGGTTTTGAGGAGTTCCGAAAAGTGAACAAGAACTTTGAGTACCGTATCGTCTTCAATGCAGGGCTCCAAGCAGAGCAAGCTCGACTTCTTGAGGAAATAAAGAAGATATAGTATCAAAAAGTTTTTGACCCAAAGCAAATTAAAAGCTATATTCGGCACATATGCAGCACTCAATGAAATTAGGGACCGAACCATTCGTGGCGATTAAAGAGGGTAGGAAGGTTATTGAAAGCCGCCTGTACGATGAGAAACGCCAGCAGATAGCTCTAGGTGATGAGATAGAGTTTTCAGAGAATGACCACCCAGAAAACACTCTCCAAACGCGCGTAATTGGCCTTTTGCGCTACGAAACGTTCAAACAGCTATTCCAGGACCACGACTCGACTATGTTTGGTGGGGAACGAAATGCAGAGCAGCTTTTGGAGCAAATAAAGCAGTTTTACCCCGATGAAGAAGAACAGAAATACGGTGTGGTTGGCTTCCGCCTAGAGCTCCTAGACTAAACATAGATTCTATTGTATTACATAAGGACGGCACCCAAGGGTGTCGTCCTTCGTTGCTCAAGTTGGCAATCCTGCCACCCAGCAACAATCAGAGAAGGGGTACGTTGTAATGCCTATCAGTGTACGAGAAGTGCAACTTGGCGATTTACCCATAATCGCCGAGATGATGCACAACGCTCTCGAGCCGTTCTATGGAGGTGACCACAGAGCCCACGCCAAACGCATCGTCGAAACGGCGGCTGCGGGTGGTGTGGATGCAAAAGGCCATTTCTCTGCGGCGCAGATAATGTATGTCGCCGAAGACGATGGAACCACCGTCGGACTGCTTAACTTCGTTGTGAAGCATCAGGGCACACTCAAGATAAGTCCGCTTATTGTGGCAGAGCAGTCTCGCGGACAAGGAATAAGTAGCCTACTGTTCGAGCGTGTATTTGCATACGCACACACCAATTCTGTGCGTCAGATTTACTGCACCGTGTCAGCGAAGAATACACTTGCGCTTGGGTACTTCCTTGCACATGGCTTCGAGCGGGCGGGAATGGCGAGAAACCACTACCGCTCAGACTTGGACGAGGTGATGCTCTATAAAATCGTGGAGCATGTGGGAACGGTGATTTACGAGCCGATTATTTCAGTTCGGCCTCTAACTCCCGAAGATGAACCACAAGTACGAAAGCTCGTCATCGAGCGCCTTTCTCCAAACTTTGAAGGTGTTAACGATGCGTGGGTTGATGCACTATTCGCAGGCTATCTACGTCGGGACAGTAATGACCCGAACGAAAAGTACAAACTCATTTGGGTTGCGAAAGCGCCAGATGGGAAAGTGCTGGCGGTGGCTGCGGCGACGCCAAAGAAGGGGCAACCAATTAAGCTAATGCCGTTTGTGGCTGAAACGATAGAGGCTTTCGCTGCGCTTGCAGCAGAGCTTCCCGGGCTTCTTGTGGAAGATGGGCATAAGCTCTATACGCACACGGTGCCATCGAGTGTTGAGGTAGAAATACTCCAGCATCATCGGTGGCAAATCGAAGCAATGATGCCCGAAGCATACAAGCCTGGCATCGTGACACAACAATGGGGCCTGGTCCTCGGAGGTGAAGTTATGAAAACAATGCGTGTCAAAAGACAATACTTTGATGCCATCATGGCTGGAACGAAACCTCTGGAGGTTCGGGTCGGCTACGACAACATCAAGAAAATAAAGCAGGGCGAGCAAATCAAACTGGAATGCGGCCGAGTTTCTGGCGTCATCCAAGTGGTTGAAGTCCGAGTGTACGATACCTTCGCGGACATGCTCGCCAAGGAAAACCCTGCACATGTTGTCCCGGACAATCCTACTGGGGCGCTCCGTGTGCTGCGTAGCATCTACCCGACCGATAAGGAAAAGTTGGGCGTGTATGTTCTCCAAATTCGTGTGGTGAAGTAACCAACGAAACAAACTAGCCGCGCCTCACAAGCGCGGCTTTTCTTTATGTAATCGTTATGCGCTCATCGCAAAGCTAGGGCATCGGAAGAAAAACTCGCTTTTACCTTCTACTAAACAGGTTCTAACATCGTCCAGTCCTCGGAGCTGGCGTGGAAATTTACTGAGGCAAGAGAAACGGCTGAGGGCAGGAATGTCCCACAGACCGCCTTCATCGAGCAGTTCTTGGGTGCCCGCGACACCATCAACCGTATTTCAAAGGAATTTAATGATCAAGTTGCTATATTTTTAGTGAAGAAAGATTTCGAAAAAATGGACGTCGAAACGACTGTGCGAATCACCACCGAAAGCGGAATTGACGCTTTCCTACCCGAGCGCTATACTGAAAGTGACTTACAAAACCTACTATCATGAAAAATTGGATCAAAACCTTCTGGAGCAAAGAGCCAAAAACCAATGACCGTTTTTCGGACTTCTTTCTGCATGCCCCTGCTGACGTAAAAGAGGAAGTGCTCACCGAAGCAGCCCGCCACGCCAACAAAGAGCAGATGGAAGTATTCACCCAGGCCCGTCGCCTCAGAGAGGCACAGTAGCTAAGGGTATATATTGAAGTTTTCAAAGACCAGTCCACAAGGGGCTGACTTTTGTGTATCCCGACAATTTATGCAAAATAGAAAATCACCGTTGATGCATTCAGTAAAAAAGCGACCGAAACTCTCCGGGGCTTGAGTTTTAATGAAAAACGGGCAATAGTCATTAGTGTTGTCGACAAAGTCGTCGGAACGCAGGAAAAGCTACAAATATATGGATTTATCCAAGTAAATGAATATGTCGGATTCAAAACTATCGATGGGAATAGTAGGGTTGCCAAACGTCGGAAAATCGACGCTTTTTAATGCACTCACCAAAAAAAGTGTGCTAGCGGCAAATTATCCTTTTGCCACTATTGACCCCTCTGTCGGGGTAGTGCAAGTACCTGATGAACGTCTCGACAAGCTCGACGCGTTTTCGGAGTCGAAAACGAAAATTCCGGCTGCAATTGAGTTTGTAGATATTGCCGGCTTGGTAAAAGGCGCTAGTGAGGGCGAAGGATTGGGGAATAAATTTCTCTCCCATATACGCGAAGTTTCTGCAATTGCACAAGTGGTGCGCGTATTTGATAACCCCAGCATTTTGCATGTGGATGACCGCATCGACCCAGTTGGAGACATCGAAACCATTAACCTCGAACTTGTGTTAGGCGACGTAGAGACAGCTGAAAAACGTTTCGATTCACTCGAGCGCGACGTAAAACGAGGAGTTAAGGAGGTAGTGATAGAGCACAGCGCTGTCTCTAAAGCACTTGATATGTTGCTCAAAGGGCAATTAGCACAAACAGCAAACCTGACGCCAGAGGAGAAATTCGCCATTAAGGGTTTGCATCTCCTTACCATGAAGCCGATGCTGTATGTGCTCAATCGAGAATCAGGTGGACATAATCTTGATGAAACAACAGATGGTCGCTGGCTCAAACTCATGGAATACATTGAAAAAAATAAGGCATCCTACGTCGTCGTTGACGCAAATGTGGAAAGCGAACTCCGCGAGTTACACCAAGAAGACAAGGAAGCGTTTAGGCGTGAGTATGGAGTATTTGATGATGGTATTAACGACCTTATAAAAGCAGGGTACAGACTACTGGGACTGCATAGTTTTTTTACCACCGGCCCAGACGAAACCCGAGCATGGACTATTGAAGTTGGATCGACTGCACCCATGGCAGGAGCAGCGATCCATACTGATTTTAAAGATAAGTTTATTCGTGCCGAAGTCATTGAGTGGCAAAAATTACTCGAAGCAGGTTCATATGCCAAAGCCAGAGAAAAAGGCTATGTCCGAACAGAAGGGAAGGAGTATGTTGTGAAGGATGGAGATGTGATGGAATTTCTTCACAGCTAGCAAAATAAATGGTATACTATACCACATATTTAGTATTACATAATATAATATGGAAAAGGCAAAAATGACGCCAAAGGATTTCTTTTTGTGGGCTGGGGCTATCGTCTCTTTTTATTGGAGTATTGCTTCTTTTATTTTTCTAGTATTTGAATATATAAACTACGCCCTTCCAAATTCGCTCTCGTACTATCCAGCCGACCCCTATCAAAGTGGCATACCCTATGAGATGGCGTCACTTATTGTGCTTTTTCCAATCTACCTATGCATTATGTGGGTCATCCGTCGAGACGTCGCTCGTGACAACTCACGAAATGACATTTGGGTTCGCCGCTGGGCACTCATCTTCACTCTTTTTATAGCTGGCCTAACAGTTGCTGTCGATCTCATTCTTTTACTCACGACCTTTCTTCGTGGTGAAGAAATCACCCTCGCATTTATCTTAAAAGTTCTTGTTGTCCTTCTTGTTGCAGTAGTAACTTTCATGCACTTCATAGCAGACTTTTGGGGATACTGGAACACCTACCCCTCACGACAAAGAACGGTCTCGGTCGGGGTTGGTGTACTCGCGCTTCTCACGGTTGTGGCAGGGTTCTTTATTGTTGGCACACCTCAGTCGGCAAGGCTGTACCGTTTCGATGAGCAAAAAATAACTGACCTACAAAGTATCCAGTATCAAATTGTGAATTACTACCAACTCAAGCAAAGATTGCCTGCAAATCTATCTGAGCTTGCCGACCCAGTATCGTATTTTAAACTTCCGTCTGACCCCCAAACAGGGAAGCCATATGAGTACAGCGTGACGGACGGCAGTGGTTCTGATACGCCTCTATTTGGTCTGTGCGCGAACTTTAATAAAGAGACACGAACAACAAGAACTCTTGGTCCAAATGAAGCAGTTGATTATATCTATCCCGACACAAGCGGCATAAAAGGTAACATTAGTTGGCAACATGGCGCCGGCCGTGTGTGCTTTACGCGAACAATCGACCCAGAGCGCTATCCTCCTGCGAATTCAAAAATACCATCTCCTCCAACACGGTAACCTTTCTTTTGTTTAAATTAGTGGTATCGTATGACCATGAGCGAGCGGTATGACCATAAAAAAATAGAAAAGAAGTGGCAAACCCGCTGGACTGAGTCAAAAATATACAAAACAAAAGAAGACCCGAGCAAACCTAAAACGTATGTACTTGACATGTTCCCATACCCGTCGGGTGAGGGACTCCACGTAGGACACCCTAAGGGCTATATTGCAACGGACATATACTCTCGCATGAAGCGCATGCAAGGCCACAACGTACTCCACCCAATGGGTTGGGATGCTTTTGGTTTGCCTGCTGAAAATTATGCTATCAAAAATAAAGTACACCCAAGAGTTGCAGTTGAGAAAAATATTGCAACTTTTAAAGAGCAGTTAGAAGGTATTGGATTTGATTATGATTGGGGGCGTGAGATAAATACGACAGACCCCGAATATTACAAATGGACCCAGTGGATTTTCCTCCAACTCTACAAAAAAGGTTTAGCATATCAGTCTAATGAGCCTATTAATTGGTGCCCATCGTGTTTAACGGGTTTAGCAAACGAAGATCTCGATGGGAATGAGTGCGAGCGCTGTGGCAGCGTGGTAGAGAAAAAGCGCCTTCCTCAATGGGTGCTTCGAATTACAGACTATGCAGACCGTATGCTGGAAGACCTCAGCACACTACAGTGGCCAGAACACATAAAAACTGCGCAGCGAAATTGGATAGGGAAAAGTGAGGGTGCAGAAATTTCCTTTGAGCTTTTTTTCAAAAAAACCCCAGAAGCTAACGAAAATCATGGTCCTCAAGGTGAAAAAGCACAACTGACAGTGTTTACTACACGTCCTGACACTTTGTTTGGAGCAACCTACCTCGTACTTGCTCCCGAGCATCCTTGGGTCACACTTTCCATAAACCAGGCACATGATGTTTTAGAAAATAAAGAAGAGGTTCGAAAATACGTGGGAGAAACGGCAAAAAAAACCGAAATTGAACGTGGAGAAAATAAAGAGAAAACAGGAGTAGAGCTCAAAGGCGTAGTTGCTATTAATCCTGCAACTAAAAAAGAAATACCTATGTTCGTTGCAGACTATGTGCTTGGCGGCTATGGCACCGGGGCAATTATGGCGGTACCTGCCCACGACGAGCGAGACTTCGAATTTGCAAAAAAATTTGATCTTCCCGTTACACTTGTTGTCATGCCTCATCTTATTGACGCAGGCAATCCTCCACGAGAAGGCAAGAAGACCATTGAAAGGCGAATTATTCTTGCAATAGTATACGATCCAAAGCAAAAAAAATATTTAACACTCTCTTGGAAGGAGTGGTCATGGAAAACCTTTGTGACAGGAGGTATTGAAAAAGAAGAAGATCCTATTGAAGGAGCACGACGAGAAATTGCGGAAGAAACGGGGTACACAAATATTCGTTTTGTGCGGACTATTGGCTTCGACACATGGACTGAGTTTTTTGCCGGACATAAAGACGAAAATAGAAAGGCGCAATGTTCAATACTTCTTTTTGAACTTGAAAACGAGTTCCAGCAGGAAATTGCACCTGAAGAAAAAAATCAACATGAGGCAGGGTGGCTACGCATTGAAGAATTAGAAGAGAACACAATGCGTCATGCTGAAATGCCGTATATTCTTGAATTTTTAAAAAAAGGAGAATCACTTACCTATACTGGTCCCGGTATACTTACAAACTCGGGACAATTTGACGGGCTCTCAACAGAAGAAGCAAAGTCAAAAATAATCGATTTTGTGGGCGGTAAAATGACTTCCACTTACAAACTCAAAGACTGGGTTTTCTCACGCCAGCGTTATTGGGGTGAACCTATACCTATCATTCATTGCCCCAAAGACGGCGCTGTGGGGGTCCCTGAGAGTCAATTGCCGGTGTTATTGCCTGAAGTGAGCTCTTATGAGCCTAGTGGCACAGGGGAGTCACCACTAGCCACTATTACCGAGTGGGTCAATACTACGTGTCCAACCTGTGGCGGCCCGGCAAAACGCGAAACAAACACTATGCCACAGTGGGCCGGGTCATCCTGGTATTACTTGCGCTTTATGGACCCGGGCAACACTTCCCATGTAGTTGACCCCATAAAAGAAAAATACTGGGCACCAGTTGACGTCTACGTTGGTGGCGACCACGCTGTGCGTCATTTAATTTATGCACGTTTTTGGCACAAATTTTTATATGACATTCAAGTGGTGAGCACTATCGAACCCTTTTCACGCTTAGAGTTTTTAGGTTTTATCTTGGCTGAAGATGGGAGGAAAATGAGCAAGCGCTATGGGAATGTTATAAACCCAACAGAAGTTGTTGCAAACTACGGAGCCGACGCATTTCGAGTATACGAAATGTTTATGGGCCCTTTTGAAAATACAGTAGCATGGAGCACGGCTTCGATCGCAGGTACTACACGATTTGTAGAGCGTATATGGCGTATTGGCACTTCTGATACTTTAAAGCCCGCGGATGTTCCTTCTTTGACTGCACTATTGCATCAAACTATAAAAAAAGTAACAAACGACATTGAGGCTTTTAAATTTAATACTGCAGTCAGCCAGTTGATGATTTTCCTTAATGCTATTGAAAAAGAAGGGAGTATAGGCACAAATCAGTGGAAACTGTTTCTTCAATTACTTGCACCTTTTGCCCCGCATACAACTGAGGAGCTCTGGGAGCGCTTGAGTGATCCAGAATCAATCCATACTTCACCGTGGCCCCTATTTGAAGAGTCAAAACTCCGGTCCGACAATGCTGTCACAGCCGTGCAAGTTAATGGTAAGGTCCGCGGCACCCTTAGTGTCTCTGTAGGTACTCCCCGAGAAGAAGTGGAGAGGAAAGTTATGGAGGACGTTAAAATAGCACCCTGGTTACAAGGAATGGTTGTACAAAAAGTTATTTATATACCGGGAAAAATTATTAATTTTGTAGGAATCCCTGAAAAAGGCTAGTCACAATTAACGAAAGGCAAACCTTTTGGAGATTTGACAAGAATTGACCAGAGAAGTATCATGTGCTACAAATAAGGAATAAATTATGCAACAAATAGCCGATAAAACAGGGTTCAAACCAAAAGCAATTGTAAAACGACTTCTAACTTCACTTCCCGAGCGATCCCGTATCGTCCTGGAGGCACGTTTTGGTCTCGGAGTATCACCCGAAAGAGTGACTCTAGAGTCTATAGGGAAGCGCTATGATATTACCCGCGAACGTGTGCGCCAGATCGAAAATCACGCTCTAACCTCGCTCAAAAAATCCCCTGCCTTTGGAGAGGCTCATGTAGCCTTTCAAGAGCTCGAGCGTGTTATAGATTCGCTCGGAGGTATTGTGTGTGAAGAGGATTTGCTAGCGTTTATGTCGAAAGACAAAAGCATGCAAAATAACATCTACTTCCTCCTCGTATTAGGTGATCCTTTTAAATACCGTAAAGAAGACGAGGAGACAGAGCGCTGCTGGTACGTTGATCACGAACTTGCTGAAAACGTGCAAGTAGCTCTGCAAAAGCTTTACAAAGGACTCTCAGACGAAGAGCTTATTCCTGAAGGAGAAATGATTGATCGTTTTTTGAAAGAACTTGAAAACATCAACAATAAATACAGGAACGAAGAAGTGCTTAAACGCTGGCTGTCTATTTCCAAAAATATCGGTAAAAATCCCTTAGGAGAGTGGGGTCATGCAGCTTCTCCAAATGTTAAAACAAAAGGTGTACGTGACTATGCATACTTGGCTGTCAAAAAGCATGGAAGTCCTTTGCATTTTCGAGAAGTAGCTCAATTGATCGAGAAGACTTTCAACCGCAAAGCTCATATTGCAACTACTCACAATGAACTTATTAAAGATGGTCGCTTTGTTTTGGTAGGACGAGGTATGTACGCTCTTAAAGAGTGGGGATACACCTCAGGTGTAGTTCGAGATGTTATTCGCGAAGTTCTGCGCGACAAAGGACCTATGTCTAAAGACGAAATAATCGAAAAAGTTTTGAAGGAGCGTCATGTGAAAGCTGGCACGATTGTGGTCAATCTCCAAAACCAAAAATATTTTAAAAAGGCTAAAGACGGGAAATTTACTGTAGTAAAATAATGGATAGGAGCTAATGGTGTCCACCCTTAGCAAACGCCCACTCTTTGTAGTAGGCGATAAATACTAAAATAGCATACGCAACAAGGATTTTTCCTGTTGCAGGCAAATTCGCGTGGTCGAAGTTGAGTACTGTCGCCACGCCACGAATTAGTACCCAAAGCGCAAACATGTTGACCATAATAACAACTCCCCACACGGAGTTTACTCTGGCGTGCCCCACATGTTCGTCGTGTCCGTCGAGGTAAAAAACTTGGGTAATACCAAGCAACACTCCTCGCAAAAAAATAAGAAAACCGATACAGGCCACAAATGCAATAACTGAACCTACACAAAAGAGAGGGTTAGCAAATATCCAATATAAGAAATCAATCATAGTAAAAATCTTGTTGTATACTATATCATAATCATACGATGTGGTATTCAGTTGGTCATAGTATTACAGACTATCTAAACAGTTGGAAGTTTGAACCAATGGTTGTAATGCCATTTTTGTTTGTTGGTTTTCTTTTTGTTGTTGATAGCTATGACCCTCTCACTCTTTCTTCTGCCATGGCGATGCTCGTTGCCATGTCTCCTGTTTGGATGCCTATATACTTAGTAGTGTATTTTTGGATTTCGTGGATAGACTATATTCGGTTTATGTTTTGGTTTTCACAAGATTATATTTTACTTGAAGTGCAACTTCCACTTGAAGTAACGAAGTCACCCCTTGCTATGGAAACGTTTTTAGCAACATTTTGGAACTCTGGCGGGGAGACGACCTTTATTGCAAGAGTATGGAAGGGGAGTTACAGGCCAATTTGGGCTTTAGAAATTGCAAGTAACGAAGGACGCATAGGATATTATATTCATCTTCGAAGCCCTTGGCGTAATATAGTGGAAGCAAGACTATATGCACAATTTCCTGACGCAAAAGTGTTTCAAGTAGATGACTATGCCTCCCGTATTCCTTTTAATTTAAAAGAGTACGATATTTTTGGTTGTGAATACCGCAAAGGCAATCCAAACGCTCTTCCCATCAAAACTTACATTGACTACGGGCTTGATAAAGACCCAAAAGAGGAGTTCAAGGTTGACCCCATAAGCAGTATTTTGGAGTTGTTTGCCCAAATTGGTAAAAATGAGCACTTTTGGATGCAAATAATACTCAAAGCTCGTCGCGATGAGTCCGAATGGTACGGCATTCGCGACAAAACGAAAGATGAGTACAAAGACACAGCAAAAGATATAATCAAAAAAACAATTGAAGATGCAGCAAAACGGACTGCCGGCTTGGTGGGCGACCCAGCTGAAGCAAAAAAAGTCGCTGCTCGAGGTCAGACTCTTTTAAGTGAATCTGAGAAGCGACGTATTGACCAGATTGAACGGTCGATGTCAAAACTTGTGTTTGAGTGCGGTGTGCGTGTAGCCTACCTCGCCAAGAAAGAAAATTTTGTTGGGATTAATGCAGGAGCCATTATTCGATTTTTTGACGCGTTTAAGGGTCACGATAGTAGCCGAGAATATAATGCGCTTGGCGTGTCAGGGCCTCTGGTAAATTTTGACTATCCTTGGCAAGATTTTAAAAAAATTAGAAACAATATTGCAAAAGAAAATCTTTTCTTTCACTATAAAAACCGCGGGTATTTTTATGTTCCTTATGACCAAACTCCGGTGTTTATGAACACCGAAGAAATAGCGACCATATGGCACTTCCCAAGTTCCGGTATTCAAACTCCAGGCCTTAACCGGGTACCGTCTCGAAGCTCTGAAGCTCCAGGCAATCTACCAACAGGGGAGTAATCATTCTTCTTATACCCACCATGCCTCCAAACAATCAACAACCACCGCAAAAGAGACGCTTTCACCTCCACATTTTTAAGCAAAGCGGTGTCTGTGATGAGTCCTGCCGAACTTGGCGACTGTATGACCGCCTTCTCCCAACCGCTTTTTTGTTTGGAGTGCTGTGTTTTTTGGTATATTTTTTAACCCTTACCCCTCCGCTTGATTTCCCAAGCGCAACATTATTTAAGGTACATAAAAATGAATCAGTAGAAACGGTCGCGCTTCGCCTCAAAGAAAAGCACATTATACGCTCGACTAAAATTTTTATATATCTATCACACAAATATGGCGTTAGTACTTCCACTCGAGATGGAGAGTACTTCTTTCCAGAGTCTCAGTCGGTCGTTACACTTGCGCGAAGGTTTGCAAGAGGCGATTTTGAATTAATTCCCTTTAAAGTTACTCTACCGGAGGGCATAAACACATTCCAAATGGCGGACATACTGGCTCGAAAAATTCCTGACTTTGATAAGACTGCGTTCTTGGACATCGCAGTGCCGAAAGAAGGGTACTTATTCCCTGATACATACTTTTTTGTTCCGGGCGAAGACCCACTACTTGTGATTGAAGCTCTTGAAGAAAATTTTAAAAAGAAAATTAGCGAGCCCACTCTGGCTCAAGCAATAGCAACTTCGGGCTTACCTTTAGCCGACATAGTTACCATGGCCTCCCTGCTCGAAAAGGAAGCTAATAACACGCATGACCGACAAATTATTGCAGGTATATTATGGAAGCGTATTTCAATCCACATGCCCCTCCAGGTTGATGCCGTATTTCCCTACATTATCGGCAAAAATACCTTCCAATTAACACGCTCAGACCTGCGAACTAGTTCACCCTATAATACCTATACCAACAAAGGTCTCCCCGCAGGCCCTATAGCAAACCCCGGCGTCTCGTCTCTATTGGCCGCCGTTACCCCAATTAAAACGAAGTATTTATTTTATCTCTCTGATATGCAGAGCAACTTTCATTTTAGCGAAACCTATACAGAGCAACTGGCTAATCAAAAAAAATATTTAAATAATTAGTACTCTTAGACGAGTGCGCATTGCAACAAAATATAATCGGGGTATAACGTACCTATGACACTACGCAGCCACGACCAAAATGTTTATGTTGGACTCTCAGGAGGAGTAGACTCTGCGGTTTGTGCAGCGCTACTCGTGCGCCAGGGATATCAGGTTACAGGAGTATTTATTAAAATTACCATTCCTGGATACCCTTGCACTGCAGTTACAGACAGACAGGAAGCGATGCGCGTTGCAGCACATTTGCGTATTCCTTTTCAAGAAATTGATTTGTCGGCAGAGTACACAAAAAAAGTTTTTGAGTATACACTTCGAGAATATGCAGGAGGTTTGACCCCGAACCCTGACACATTGTGCAATAAAGAAATTAAGTTTGGATTATTTTTTGAATATGCCAGGGGGGCAGGGGCGGACTTTGTGGCAACTGGGCATTATGCCCAATTAAAAAAAACTGCCGGGGGTACTGAACTTTACGCTAGCGTTGATACCCAAAAGGACCAAACTTATTTTTTATGGATGGTAAAAGAAGAACTGTTGAAATACACCCTCTTTCCCGTTGGAGACAAAGATAAGCCGACTGTGCGACAACTCGCCCGAAAATATAATTTACCAAACGCAGAGCGGAAGGATAGCCAGGGCTTATGTTTTCTTGGTCCTATTTCTATGGACGACATGCTGACTCAAGAACTACACCCCAAAGAGGGTGGTGTTGTGAGTGAAGAAGGAGTTGTTTTGGGTACACATAGAGGCGCGCAATTATATACCCTCGGGCAACGGCATGGCTTTTTAATTGACTCATCTACGGAGCACTCCACACCGTGGTTTGTTATAGAAAAAAATATCAAAACCAATACCCTGGTTGTAGCAAAAAATCCTTTTCCTCAAAACGCTATACGAACAGAAGTTCAGTTAGCTGAATGCAACTGGATTGGAAAGATAACTTCAGGAACATACGAATCTCGGTATAGATACAGGCAAAAATTAATTCCAGCAACTCTAACTATTTCAAAGTCGAAGGGTGTTGTTACTTTGCATGAGCCGCACTATATTCCACTTGGCCAATCGCTCGTGTTATACAAATCAGAGCCTCATGGAGGCTCACGATGTATAGGAGGAGGAGTAATAGAACAGACAAGGCTTTTCTAAGTGTTGATAAGTCACCACGCTCAATGCCAATTCAACGTATACTGCAGATATGTTAAAAGAGACTACTTCTTTTTCTCTCATCATTTTTTGCTTTGTAGTATTGAGTGTAGGTGTCACAGTATTTGCATTTAAACCTTTAGAAAAAACTGACTCTTCGCTACTACTGCGACCTTCTGTTCACGAAAAACCAAGACTCCAAGTGTTTCACTCTTTTAAGAATGGTACACACTCTTTCAAAGGGAGCATGGCCGTTTCAGGATGTGATAATTTTTTGACTGGCGTATCCGTATCAAGTGGTATGCCGGCACACATGCGTTTAGCGTTTACGATAACACCGTCTCTGCAAAAATGTGACTCGGCCGACATGTCCCCCGAGCCCTTTTTGATTACTGTAGCTTCAAAAAAATCTTCTCCCGAAGCCGTTCTTGAAAGCATTACGGTCAACAATACTGCTACAGCCTTTTCTGTTATTGAACAGGAAAAATAATCATGAATATAAATGTTTCTAAAGCAGATGGTACAACTGAGCCTTTTGACAGGTCTAAACTTCACCATTCTTTAGTTCGCGCTGGCGCCGGGCCGGATGTTATAGAAAAAGTTGAAAGTACTATAGAAGGGGAGCTCTACTCAGGAATCTCTACCAGCAATATTTACCGCAGAGCTTTTTTATTACTTCACACGTATCGACGAAGTGTAGCGGCACGGTACTCACTTAAAAGAGCCGTGGATGAATTTGGGCCGTCCGGATTTCCTTTCGAAGCGTATTTAAGTGAGCTCTTTACGAGGGAAGGGTATAGCACAAAAATAGACCAAATTATTGTCGGCGGATGCGTCGAACATGAAGTTGACGTAGTACTTACAAAAGGCAGACAAAAAATATTTGTAGAAGCAAAATTCCATAATAACCCTGGCTATAAAACTGATCTTAAAACAGTGTTATATGTGCAGGCTCGTATTCTTGACATACAAAAAGCAATGCCCAACGTGCCTGTTGAAGGATTAGTGGTCACAAATACTAAATTTACCTCTAAAGCCATTCAATATGCGACCTGCGAGGGGCTCGAACTTTTAGGTTGGGATTATCCAGAAGGAAAAGATTTACATACTCGAATTCATATGGCTAAGTTATATCCCATTACCGCACTCACAACGCTGACGCGAGCCGAAAAAAATATACTCATCAATAAAAAAATGGTGCTGTGTAGCGACGTAGCGCAAAATAGCCACACCTTAACAAGTGTCGGTATTCATGGAAAACGAGCCCAACAGGTGCTCGAAGAAGCGGGGGCATTGTGTATACCAGGGAAAGATATATAATCTTGGCGGGTATTTAGAAGTGCTCACTAATTATTTTCTAACTATATTTTTCTATGGATGGCAGCAATTCTCAGGGCAACTCTAATCAGAACAAGCCGCAGGGGGGTACTAACGCAAATCAGAAGCCAGGGCTTTCTTGGAATCAACCAACAGGTTCTGTAACTCAAAAGAATACTCCTAAAACAACTCTTCCTCCTCCAGAGGACTCTACGGGTCGAGTGTTAGGTATTGTAGTTGGCATTATTATTGTATTTGCCCTAGCAGCTTGGGGAATTGTAGCTTTGCATAAGCGTTCAGCTTCAAACGAGCTGTCTAACGCCACTTCGACAGATTCGAGCCTTACGGACTCCGCAACTACCTCAGACGAAAACACTACCGACTCTTCGGACACAAACCCCACTCCAGCTCCTGAGCCAGTTAGTTCAGTTACTCCAACAACGGTCCCCACAGCGCCTGTCAATCCAAAGACAACCCCAACCAGCTCTCCAGAACCCACGGAGTCGGCAGCGGCTGGTAGTGCAAGCTTTGCGGTTGCTTCAACACAACCTGCGGGAAGTTCGGTTGCTTTTTCTAACCTTTCGATCGCTCAACCTACATGGTTGATAGTGTACGACAATGTAGAAGGTAAAACGGGAAGTATTTTGGGTGCTGAACTCTTCTTTAAAGGAGATACAGCAGGAACCATATCACTCCTTCGTTCAACAGAAGCAGGTAAAAAATACTATGTTGGAGCTGCCGTTGATAATGGGAAGCGAAGCTTTTCTCGCGCTGATGAAAAAATAGTGCCTGACCAAAACGGTAACCAAATGCTTTCATCCTTTACCGCTCAGTAATTGGATGTAACTTCTAAAATAAAACCACTAACTACACAACGTTAGTGGTTTTATTATTACAAATGGTATTTTCGCCAAGACACCGTAATCGAGATACAATACCCAAACCAAAACTACTATGAGCTCATACTACAAACCCCATCGAAATCCCAATTGGAACTACGGAGGCCAAAAATGGACTCTGTCGCGCTCAAAAATTGACCTTTTTATGGAGTGTCGTCAGTGTTTTTATATTGATAACAAGTTAGGCACTCCAAGACCCCCAGGCTTCCCATTTAACCTCAACAGCGCCGTCGATGAACTCCTTAAAAAAGAGTTGGATAGCCACCGCGCCCAGGGTACCAAACATCCTCTTGCGGCAAGCTACGGCCTTGATGCTATACCCTTGGCACACGCGCGTATGGATGAGTGGCGAAATGCACTTAGTCAAGGAGTACGGTGTGTACATACCAAAACAGGGCTCACGGTCCGAGGTGGGGTAGATGATATCTGGGTCAATAAAGCGGGCGAACTCATAGTCATAGACTACAAAGCGACAAGTAAGGACGGCCGTATCGAAAGTTTAGACGAAGACTGGCATAGAGGATACAAAAGGCAACTCGAGATATATCAGTGGTTGCTCCGACAAAACGGTTTTACGGTATGTGATACAGGATATTGGTTTTATGCAAATGCTCTTCGTGACCGAGAAGCTTTTGACGGCAAGCTCGAGTTTGAATTAACGCTAGTACCGTATACTGGATCAACAGACTGGATAGACTCGACAATTGTCGAACTTAAAGCTTGTCTTGATAGTAATGAATTGCCACCATCAGGTGAAAATTGTGACTACTGTACATACCGCACTGCGGTAGAAGCATCTATTGAGAAGGGAAAGGTTGAGGTAAAAAAAGAGGCACCTCTTCCCACAAAACCACATCTAGCAACGAAAGAAACAAAAACAACTAATCTCCCGGACAATCATGCGAATATCACCACAGGTCAACTCTTCTAATTCAAAACCACAAAAAGCACCGAAGGTGTTTGAAACTGACTTTGCAAAAAAAGTCTACGCAATCGTGGCTAAAATTCCTAAGGGGAAAACGATGACCTATGGCGAAGTTGCAGTCAAAGCAGGGAAGCCCGGAGCAGCACGCGCGGTGGGTACTATCATGTCTCACAACTATAGGCCAAATATCCCGTGCCACAGAGTCATAAGGAGTGATGGCAAAATGGGTGGCTACAATCGAGGCGGCACTGAAGAAAAACAAAAAATATTAGCGCTGGAGTGCGAGTAAAGGGTATGGAAGTCAAAATTGAGGAGTCCTGGAAAAAACATTTGCAGGATGAGTTTGAAAAGCCCTATTTTAAAGAACTCTCAAAATTTGTGAGAGAGGAATATAAAAACTCAACCGTGTTTCCTGCCCCAAAAAATGTATTCCGCGCGTTCGAATTAACTCCATTCAATAAGGTCGAAGTTGTGATACTTGGCCAAGACCCGTACCATGGCCCGGGCCAGGCAATTGGCCTCTCTTTTGCAGTTAACGAGGGTGTTGCACTCCCACCATCACTACAAAATATTTTTAAAGAAATAAAAAATGAATATGGCGAAGTCGAAACGAAGTCGATCGTACGCGAGAAATCTATACCTAAGTCAGGAGATCTCTCAAGATGGGCCGAACAAGGCGTGCTCTTGTTAAACGCAACACTAACAGTTGAGGCACACAAGCCCGGCTCGCACCAGAAAAAAGGGTGGGAGGAATTTACCGACGCTGCAATCAAAGCTCTTTCAGATGAGCGTGAACATTTAGTGTTTATGCTGTGGGGCAACTACGCAAAAAACAAAGGGTCCCTCATTGACCGCACAAAACACTGCGTCCTTGAAGCAGCCCACCCATCACCATTCTCTGCCCATAACGGCTTCTTCGGTTGCAATCACTTCAAGCGTGCAAACGAATACCTCCTCAAACACCACAAAAAAACGATTGATTGGTTAGGTTGAGCAAATATCTTAGTCTGATATTGTTAAGATATGGATAAAAAATACTTTGTTACTATGGCTCATGACGTAAATCACTTTGAACAAAGTGATTATCTTTTTATTGTAAAGAATAAGAAAGGGGAACTAGTCGGTTATGCTGCAGAGTTTGATCTTTATACTCCTGACATTATTCAAGCGTCTAATGCAGAAAAAAGTATAGCTGCTAATTGGTTTGAAATGAGCAAGGATGAGTCTCTAACTCCTGCATCTATTGAAGAAATTAGGACTGCCAATTTAGAAAAATTACTTATTGGATCAACAGTAGATATGCACCTTCCTCCTTCTATCGAAACAATACAGATATAAATTTAAAGCAAGCTTTTTCCTACCAAATTTTTGCGCGTTTGGCAGGGTCGCGATAGAGTTTGTCTCCTTTTTTGCGAATTAACGCAGTCTGACTACGTTAGTTTCGAAACCAGTATTTATCTTATCTGGTACTACTGTTTCCGTCTTTGCGAACAAGGTGAAGCAATCCATGGGCTACATTCTGGATTGCTTCGGCAAGCCTCGCAAAGACACACGGGCCTACAACTTTATTACCAGATTTTGGCGCGTTTGGCAGGATCTCGGTAGAGTTTGTCTCCTTTTTTAAGGTTGAATGCAGTGTAAAATGAGTCGAGGTTTGAAACTGGGCCGTTGACTCGGAATTGTGCAGATGAGTGAGGGTCAGTGAGTGTTGCCATTTTAGTAAACTCGGGTCGGGCAATTTCTTGTTCGGCTTGAGCAAACCCAAGGAAAAAACGTTGCTCGGGCGTAAATCCATCAATATCTTTGCGACCAGTTTTTTGAAGTCGATTCATATATGCATCAAATGCAATTGAGGCTCCGCCCAAGTCTGCAATATTTTCACCCAAGGTAAGTTGACCATTGGCTTTGAGACCATCCACAACTTCATAGGCATTAAACTGTGTCACCAACACTTCAGACTTCTTTGTAAACCTATTTTTGTCTTTAGTTGTCCACCATCCTTTCATATTGCCCTGTCCATCAAACTTAGCACCCTGGTCATCAAAGCCGTGAGTAATTTCATGACCAATCACTGCACCTATCCCCCCGTAGTTGACCGCTTCATCTGCCTCCACATTAAAAAATGGCGGCTGCAATATAGCAGCAGGGAAGACAATTTCGTTTAAATTAAATTGGCAGTACGCATTTACCGTTTGAGGATTCATAAACCACTCCGAACGGTCCACTGGCTTTTTGAGACGCCGCATAGCTTTACTGTGCTGGTACTCGTGGCTTCGTATAAAATTACCAAAAAAATCATCAGGCTTAATCTCAACACCTCGGTAGGTATCAAATTTAGAAGGAAAGCCGATTTTATAATTCATCGCATGTAATTTGGCAATTGCTTTCTTTTTGGTTGGGGGCGTCATCCAATCGAGGCTTTTGATTCGTTCTTCATAAGCCACAAATAAATCGGCCACAATCGCCTCCATTCTTCGCTTCGCTTCACGAGTGAAATGACGCTCGACATACATCTGACCCAACGCCTCACCTAAGGTGCCATTTACCGCCCCAAGTGAGCGTCGCCATAAAGCGCGCATTTGCTTAGACCCAGTGAGAGTCTTGCCATAGAAGTCATAATTTTCCTTCACAAAACTTTCGGACAAAATAGATGCGGACTCATTGATAAGGTGCCACTCTAAATAGATCTTCCAGTCTTCAAGAGACACCTCGCTTGTCATGCGGCCCACTTTTTTAAAAAAATCTGGCTGCGCCACAATAAGTTCGCTAATGCCTAAGGCTCCTAATTGTTTAAAATACTGCGCCCAAAGGATTTGTGGCACTTCCTTTTGAAGTTTTGAGACAGAATACTTGTGGTACGTTTTTTCTGAGTCTCGCGTATCTTCTTTTGGCATTGATGCTTTCGCAAGCTTGGTTTCAATTTTCATCACAATGTCGCAAGCATTTTGTGCAGCACTTGTCTTCATCCCCGAAAGAGTGAGGATTTTCTTAATATGCTTTTTATATGCTTCGCGAACGCGAGTTTGCTCGGCTGCTTGGCTTAAATAATATTCGCGCTCGGGCATTCCTATGCCGTCTTGGGTCAGGTGGAGCAAGTATTTTGCGCTGTTTTTAGAATCTTGGTCGATATAAAACTCCCAAGGCACTGCTATGCCGAGGCGATGCATGCGGCCAATCATATCGAGCAACTCTTGTGTTGAATTAATTGCACGTACTTCTTTGATCCAGGGGAGGATAGGCTTCACCCCTAAAACATTGCGACGCTTCAAGTCCATAGCAGAGGAGTACATGTCGGCTATAAGTTGTTCGGGCGAGCCAGCTTTGTGCGATTTTTTATTTACTATGTCAAGTACTAGCGTATGGAGTTGATTTTCGGTTGTGTGGCGCAAAACAATAAAGGAGCCCCAACGAGACTCATCGGCCGGGATCTTGTTTTTCTTGATCCACCCCCCATTCGCGTAGCGGTAAAAATCGTCCTGAGGACGAACGGTATGATCGATATTAGTGAGGTCAAAACCCCAAGATTTTTGATTAGATTTCTTCATACGATTTAGTCGAAATCGTGCCGCGTACCGTCCATTGAGACGCGGCCTTACAGTCAAGAAAGAGACTGCCTGCCGTCTGGTACTACCAGATAATACCCCCGAAGTAAAAGGTTGACAAACTGAACTTTTACTTTAATTAAAAACACGTTTTGCCTCTTTTCTTTTATATGAAGAAGCGATACTCTTCTAATTATGATGCTTAATGAGGTACGAGAGAAGTATTTGGAGTTTTTTAAGGCTCGTGGGCACGCCATTATTCCATCCTCGAGCTTAGTGCCTCAAAATGACCCAACAACTTTATTTACCGGCAGCGGTATGCAGCCCATGGTCCCATACCTGTTAGGCAAGGACCACCCAGCGGGGTCACGAATAGTAGATTCACAAAAATGTTTTCGCTCGGCTGATATCGAAGAAATAGGAGATAATCGACACACCACTTTCTTTGAAATGCTCGGCAACTGGTCACTAGGAGATTATTTTAGACAAGAGCAGCTCACTTGGTATTTTGAGTTTTTAACTAAGGAACTAGGGTTAGATCCGAAGCGTTTATTTGTAACGGTATTTGCTGGGGAGCCAAAATATAACATCCCGCAAGATGATGAGTCGGTAGCAATTTGGCAAAAATTATTTGCCGAACATAACATTGAGGCCAAACCCGTCAAAATTGGGTCAGAGGAAGATGGGTATACACGTGGCATACAGGCAGGGGAAAGAATTTTCTACTATGATGCAAAAAAGAATTGGTGGAGCCGTGCCGGAGTGCCTGAAAATATGCCAGCAGGAGAGCCTGGTGGGCCAGACTCTGAAGTATTTTTTGAATTCCCAAATATAGTCCATGACCCTAAGTGGGGAGAACACTGCCACCCCAACTGTGATTGCGGACGATTTGTCGAAATCGGAAACTCAGTCTTTATGCAATATATAAAGAATGAGGATGGAACATTTTCTTTACTTCCTAAACAAAATGTAGACTTTGGCGGCGGGCTTGAGCGTATGAACATGGCTGCGAGTGATAGCCCTGATATTTTTGTCATCAATCACGAGCTAATTATTGAGTTGCTGGAAAAACTTTCAGGTAAAAAATATCTTTCATCCGACGCTTCAGCACAAACCAAATCGTTTCGCGTCATTGCCGACCATATGAAAGGAGCAACCTTCCTTATTGCAAGCGGCGTATTGCCGTCAAATACAGACAAAGGATATTTCGTGCGACGTCTTATACGTCGCAGTGTTATGCAGGCCGACAAACTTGGCATACCCGAAAACTCCTTTTCACAAGTGGTAGAGCCTATCGCTCGAATGTACATGGACCAATATCCTGAAGTATCAGAACAAGCTAAAGCAATTGCAGATGTAATAGATGCCGAAGAAAAGCGATTTAGACAAACACTAACTCGCGGCGTTAAAGAATTGGCACGATTTGCTGGTGACGGGTCTCTTACTGCACAAAATGCCTACCAACTTTTCACCACCTATGGTTTTCCGCTTGAGCTCATAATTGAGGAAGCGGGGGAGCGGGGTATCAAGCAGATCGATACTGAAGGGTTTAAAGAGCTTCTGAAGGCTCATCAGGACCTTTCTCGTGCGGGAAGTGAGCAGAAGTTCAAGGGTGGGCTTGCAGACACGTCGGAGAAGACAACGAGGCTCCATACTGCACACCATTTGCTACTAAAGGCGCTTCAATTAGTACTAGGACCGTCCGTTAAACAACGAGGAAGTAACATCACGCAAGAGCGACTACGTATCGATTTTAATTGGGGAGAAAAAATGACGGAGGAGCAAAAAAAAGAAGTGGAGCGTATTGTAAACGAAAAAATTAAAGAAGATTTACCGGTCACTCGAAACGAATTAGACAAAGAAGTTGCCGAAGAGCTTGGTGCCGAACACGAGTTTGGGGCAAAATATCCCGACCGAGTTTCGGTGTATGCCATTGGCCCCAACGGCGCGTCTGAGGAGGATCCTCATCTGCATGAGTCATTCTCGCTTGAGTTTTGTGGCGGCCCACACGTATCCCACACTGGAGAGTTGGCGTGGACAGGCGAACCTGATACCAGCCCTAAAGAAAATCCTTTTAAAATAATTAAAGAAGAAGCAGTCTCCCAAGGCATCCGAAGAATTCGAGCGATTTTAGAGTAAAGACACAATATATATTCTTTTTGTTTCAGAGTAGAGATACTTTTGAGTTATACTACATGCATGGCTTTGTTCTCTCGTCCTTCGGGACATACCACCCTTATTGTTGATATTGAAAATAGTAGTGTAGCTACTGCTTTAGCTACCTTTTCTTCTAAAACAACTCCTCACTTATATGCAGAACATCGTGTTGTTCTTCCTGTATTCACGAATACTAACGCCCATCAGATAGCAAAGAAGGTGCACACCGCACTTGAGGAAGCGTTGTCCTATACAAGCGAAGTTGCAGCAACATTGCGGCAAGACCCACTTCGTGCACCGCTTGGAAATATTCAAAGTGCACATCTTTTTTTTGGGGCTCCATGGGTCACGACAACTTTCGAGCAAAATCGTTTTCGTTTTTTATTTGAGCCCGAAATGTTGTATCAGGTGCACCAAAGTGCCCAAACAATTCTTGGAGAGCGCCCTATAGAGAGTCATCCCTTCGCGCGCTCAGCTACGCATGGCGTATCTTTATTAACCCCAGCTCCGTCCATTCTATGTTCTCTAACGGGTGAGGTACTTGAGGTACTGTTGGTTGCTGGTGGCACTCTTCAAGCGCGAGCAACTACCCCCGTCGGGACGCATACCGCAATTCGCACGATAAGCTCACACAGTGACATAAGTCTTGTAGAGGCCGCCTCAGCCTTACGACTACATAGTCACAACGTACCCTTTCCCGTACATCGCGAACCCATCAAAACATCTGAAGAGCACGTAATGCGGCATTTTATAGGTGTACTAGAAGAGCTACTTCTCCGAAAAGAGGCAGAAAATATTTTTGTCGTTACCCCGACCCCTTTTGACGACTGGTTTGCAAGAGCTGTAGTAGCTCATCTTGGCGTATCTCAGTTATTTCCTCATGGAGGCACTACCAGAATCCTTCGCTCTAAGCATTTTAAAGATCATATTACTCTACAAAGTCCAACTTCTGATATGCCTCTACTATTAAACACACTGTACCTGCAAACACATCTTCAAAAATGATATACTAAATTATATGCCCGACTCTCAACGCGATCGTTCCATTCGTAATATTCCGGTTTCTAATGGTCAAAAACATCCCATTCGCGGTCACCTTCCTGTTGAACAAGATTACTCAGATTATGAAAATGATGAAAAAGGCATTCCTCCACCTAACCGCCCAAAACTTCCTCGTAGGAGAAGAGGTGCTATGTGGTTTTGGCTTGGGGGAGTAGTTGTAGCTAGTGCAATTGTTGGTCTTTTATTGTCCACTGTGTTTGAAAACGCAACAATAACCCTTACGCAAAAAACAGTAACCCTTTCGACTCCTCAATTGATTACCGCACAACCCGCAAGTTCCGCAACTGGTTTTTCGTATCAAAGTATTATTGCAACGCAAAATGCGAGCACCGCAGTTACTGCTAATGGCACGCAACATGTTTCTCGCGTAGCAACAGGAGTAGTAACTTTTTCCAACACAATAAGTGTTGATCCTCAAAAATTAATAGCAACTACTCGGGTCAGTACTTCCGATGGGAAAATTTATCACCTTAAAGACGCTGTAACTGTTCCCGGAGTCGTTAAAAAAGCTAATGGCACCCTGGTGCCAGGCACAGTATCCGCCACCATTTTGGCTGATAAGCCGGGGGATACGTATAACATATCTGCACCTACTCAGTTTAACCTTCCTAGTTTTAAGGGCACAGCCAAGTACACCAAACTTATAGGACAAAGTAAGGATCCTATTACTGGAGGGTTCGTGGGGGACGAACCTGCAATTTCTCCCTCCGACATGTCAGGAGCGCAAAACGAATTAAAACGGCAATTAGATGCCAATATTCGCACAGTAGCCTCTTCTCAAATTCCCAATGGTTTTGTAGCTATAAATGGATCATTAAATGTTACGTACACTCCCATAACTCAAAACCAAGGTGCAGGAAATTCTGTTACTATGTCACAGGGTGCTACTGCGGCACTTGCAATTGTGCGAGTGAGTGAGTTAGCGCATACTTTAGCAAAACAGGCAGTAAAAGAATACACAGGCGAAGATGTGGTTTTTGCTGACCTCTCAAAAACTCTTATTTCTCTTCCACCTAATACTGCAATTTCAAATGGAGACCCTATTTCTCTTACTATTTCTGGCACACCCACTCTTGTGTGGCCAATTGACAAAGAGGCAGTAAAGAAAGCGTTGTTGGAAAAAGATAAGGCCAACTTTCCATCGATCATCAAAACTTTCCAACCTTCTATAACCAAGGCCGAAGCGAGTGTGCGTCCATTTTGGAAGTCTTCATTTCCCTCAAATCCGTCCAAAATTGATGTAATTATTAACCAGTAACAGTCGAGTATTTGACGCACAAACACCCGTCTGCTATGATGTCTTTTGTCAGGTAATGGAGAATGAAGTACAAGAAGTGCAGGGCACCGTCGAGGAAGCCTTGCCCAATACACTTTTTCGAGTATCACTCGAAGGGGGAGAGGTCATCCTAGCCTACCTAGCTGGTAAAATGCGTCTTCACCGAATCAAAGTTCTAGTAGGAGATAAAGTTTTACTTAAACTAGATCCATACGGAGGTAAAGGACGAATCACAAGACGACTATAAACAAATGAAAGTAAAAGCATCTATCAAAGCCCGTTGTATGTCTTGTAAACTTCTACGCCGAAAAGGTAGAATGTATGTTATCTGCGTAAACCCACGACATAAGCAACGACAAGGCTAACCTTTGTATACTATGAGAATTTCAGGCATCACACTTCCAAATAAACAAATTCCGTATGCGCTTACGGCTTTATACGGTATAGGACTTTCTCGTGCTACTGCAATTTGCAGTACCGCTAAAATTGACGTACTTAAAAGAGCCGACACCTTAACTGCTGAAGAAGAGAATCAAATCCGCTCAGTTATAGAATCCTTTAAACTCGAAGGGGACTTAAAGCGTGAAGTAGCTGGGAACGTCAAGCGTCTTAAAGATATTGGCTCATACAGAGGCTCACGACACGCTCGTCGCCTTCCTGTGCGTGGACAGCGCACTAAAACAAACTCTCGTACGGTTCGCGGGAATGTTCGTAAGACGATGGGCTCTGGTCGCCGCAAGGTTGAAAAAACCTAAAAAGAAGCTGGTCAAAAGTAAAAATATATTGTAAAACTACAAAACACCTATGGGTAAGAAACGAATAGTAAAAAAAGGGGGAGACGAGGCACGCGGTAGCGGGGCTGCAAGTCGTGTGTCAAAACGAAAGTTAGATGCAGGCCGTTTATACGTGGAAGCCACCTATAATAACACTAAAGTATCTCTCGCTGACGAAAAGGGTAATGTAGTAGCCTGGTCCTCTAGTGGAAGCTTGGGTTTTTCAGGTGCTAAAAAAGGAACTCCTTTTGCGGCTGCTAAAGTAGGTGAGCTTTTAGCGGACAGAGCAACAGCTATGGGCATGAAAGAAGTCTCCGTTATTGTGTCTGGAGTAGGTGCAGGCCGTGAGTCTTCTATCCGAGCGTTTGTCACAAAAGGTATCCATATTAGCGGCATTAAGGACACTACACCTGTCCCTCACAACGGACCTCGCCCACCTAAACCTCGACGCGTATAATTACTTTATTTTTATGATAATTGGACCAAAATATAAAATTTGCAAACGACTTGGCGCTTCAGTATTTGAAAAATGCCAAACTCCTAAGTACCAACTCGCCGAAGCGCGAGCTCCTCGTCGCACCAAAGGTAAACGTGGAGGCGCTACTGATTTCGGTGCACAGTTGATAGAAAAGCAAAAAGCCCGTTTTACTTATGGTCTCTCCGAGAGTCAATTTTCACGGTATGTTTTTGAGGCAATGGAGAAAAAAGGAGGTAGTAGTGCCTCAAATCTTGTCAATCGTCTTGAGGCACGACTTGATAACGTAGTTTTTAGAGCAGGATTTGCACGTACTCGACGTATGGCTCGCCAGCTCGTGTCCCATGGTCATATTATGGTCAATGGGAAACGCATGACTGTACCTTCGCACATGGTGGTTATTGGTGACCTTGTAGCTGCGCGTCCCGAGAGCCGTACCAGCCCATTGTTCGCAAACCGCCTCGAGCAAGTAGCAGATACTAAAACTCCGTCATGGATGCAAGTTGAAGAAGGGGCCATGGGAGTCAAAGTAGTACAACAACCAGGAGTAGTCGAAACCGAATTACCTTTTAGCGCTCCTGTCATAATCCAATTTTATAGCCGTTAATATTTATAAATAATTAATTGTACTCTCATTTATGATGGAATATTCGATCACATTGCCAAGCAAACCACGCGTTGTGGGGGAAGAGGAGCACGCAGGCACCTACGAAATAGACGGTTTATACCCGGGCTATGGTCATACTCTTGGCAACTCTTTGCGCCGCATCATTCTCTCCTCCCTTCCTGGCGCAGCTATAACCTCAGTTAAAATTGAAGGTGTTGAACATGAATTTTCTACTCTCAGCGGAGTTCGTGAAGATGTAGTTACTATTTTACTCAATCTCAAGAAACTTCGATTTGAAGTCCTCACGAGCGAACCACAAGTGGTAACTCTTTCGGTTAAAGGCCCAAAACGAGTGTCGGGAGAAGATGTGACTCTTCCTGGACAAGTACGTCTCCTCAACCCAAACGCATATATCTGTGAACTTACCGACTCAACAAAATTTGAAGCCGAATTTCGTGTAGAAAAAGGGTTAGGATATGTACCTCGCGAAGCGTTGAAGAAAGACCGTGTGGATATTGGCGAAATTTCAGTTGATGCTATTTTTTCTCCTATTCGTCGAGTTAACTATGAGGTTGAAAATATGCGTGTTGGTGACCGAACCGACTTTAACCGCCTCCGTCTTACAATTGAAACCGACGGTACCATTAGCCCACGCTCCGCACTTGAGCAGTCAATTGAAGTTATGATAACTCAGCTTAAAGCTATTGTGGGCTTTAAGGAAGAAGAGCTTGCAACTCCTGCAATGTCTATTCCTCCCGCACAGGAGTCAGCAGCAGCTGCAAACTCTGCAGCAGACTCAGAGGCTATGAAAACTCGTATTGAGGATCTAGACCTTTCAAGCCGCACTATTTCTGCTTTAGAGAAGGCTAATATTAGAACTGTAGGAGGTCTTGCTCGCAAAAAAGAAGAAGATCTGTTAGAGATAGACGGCCTCGGTCCTAAAGCAATTCAAGAGATCAAGCGCGCTTTGGCAAACTTTGGTATAGTGCTCAAATAAATATATATGCGACACGGTAATGTAAATAGGAAATTTGGACGAAAGACAGACGAACGTCGGGCGCTCCTTCGCTCGCTTGCGCGAAGCCTCGTGCTCGAAGGTAAAATCCAAACCACAGAAGCTCGCGCTAAAGAGGTTCGCCCTTTGGTAGAGAAGCTCATTACTCGTGGCCGCACAGACACGATTGCTAATCGTCGACTTATTTTAAGCCGCATTGGCGACATCGAAACAACTCAAAAGCTTATAAAAACGGCCGAGGGTTATAAAGGACGCCCTGGAGGATACCTTCGTATTGTTAAAATGGCGCCACGAAAAGGTGACGCAAGCCCCATGGCAATAATCGAATTTGTCTAAAAGTATATTTTAGACTATAAAAAGAAACGTATGACAACTATTGATGCAGCAGATAATACACTAGGCCGAGTAGCAAGCGCAGCAGCGAAGGCGCTTTTAGGCAAACACGACACCGACTTTGCTAAAAATGTCGTTGCAAAAGATGGAGTAACTATCATCAATGCTTTGCGCGTGCGTATCTCAGGCAATAAAAAACAAGACAAGGAATATGTTCGCTACTCTGGGTACCCAGGCGGGCAAAAAATCGAAACGTATGCTATGCTAACCGCGCGCAAAGGTCAAAAGGAAGCAATTCGCAAAGCTGTGCTAGGAATGCTTCCTAAAAACCGACTTCAAAAAGAGCGCATCAAAATGCTTACAATTGAGAATTAATATGGCAACCACCAAAGCAACAACTACAGAAAGATACACAGAGGCTATTGGTCGACGAAAAACGGCTATTGCTCGCGCACGCCTGACTCCTGCTCCCAGCATGGTGGTAACTATCAATAAAAAAGACTTAAACGACTATTTCTCTACAGAACCTCTCCGTATCACCGCAATGGAGCCATTTCTTAAAGTGACCCTACCTACACAATTTACTATCACTGTGATAGTTAGTGGTGGTGGTATAGCGGGACAAGCTGTAGCGGTCAGACACGCAATTTCACGCGCTCTCACCGACATCGACCATACTCTACGTGGAACTCTAAAAAAAGAAGGCTTCCTTAAACGTGACCCTCGTGCAAAAGAACGTCGCAAGCCCGGCTTTGTTAAAGCACGCAAACGCAAGCAGTGGTCTAAGCGTTAACTCCTCCAAAACCCGCAGCAGTGCGGGTTTTGCTTTGACAGAGACTTTTTTTTGTGTAGAATACATTCATTATGAATGGCTCAGATGAACAAATTGAAGATGAGTTTATCGAGGAAGAAGAAGGGGGAGCTGGTGAAGCCTCGGTAAAAAAATTACGGGAAAAGCTCCAAAAAGCCGTTGCGGAAAAACAAGAAAGCCTGGACGGCTGGCAAAGAGCACGCGCTGACTTAGCAAACTTTAGACGCGATGAAATGCAGCGTGAAGTAGATCGAGAGATCCGTACTAAAATAGATTTTGCGGAAGCTCTCATACCAACCCTTGATGCATTCGATATGGTTCTTAAAGATCAGAACTACCAATCAGGGGATGCGAACTTTAAAAAGGGTATAGATGCAGTGCATAGTAATCTAATAAAATCCTTAGAGCGGATCGGTATTACCCGCTTTAACCCGGAGGGAGAGAAATTCAGTCCACATTCCCATGAAGCCTTGCGGGAGGTCCCAACTGAAAATCGCGAACAGGATCATACAATCGAATCAGTCCATGCTCCGGGATATCGAATAGAAAAATCAGGAGAGGTAGAAGGAAGACTTATACGGCCCGCTCAAGTTTCTGTGTATACGTATACGAAGGAGTAGGAATTCAACAAAGTAATTATTATTTATTTAATTTTGAAATTTAGCCGCGTCCCAATGGACGTCGACGCGGCATGATTTCGCTAAATCAGATGGCAAAAATACTAGGAATCGACTTGGGCACTACAAATTCAGCAATGGCGATCATTCGCTCGGGCGAGCCGCAGATCTTGGAAAATTCAGAAGGGGCACGCACGACTCCGTCGGTGGTTGCAACTTCTAAAACAAACGAACGACTTGTCGGGCTTATTGCAAGGCGCCAAGGAGTCACCAACCCTAAAAACACGGTCTATCAAATAAAGCGCTTCATCGGGCACTCGTTTGACGAAGAGGCAGTGCAAAAAGATAAGGCGGTTGTGCCATTTGAAATTCGAAAGTCGCAAAATGGCGGCATAGAAGTGAAGATGGGCGAGGAGTGGTATCGCCCTGAAGAGGTGTCGGCAATGATTTTAGGCAAACTCAAAGCAGACGCGGAAAAGCGCTTGGGCGAGCCAATTACTGAGGCGGTGATCACTGTGCCCGCATACTTTAACGACGCACAGCGTGCTGCAACACGGGATGCCGGGAAAATCGCGGGCCTCGACGTCAAACGTATCATTAACGAGCCAACGGCGGCGGCACTTGCCTATGGATTTAATAAAAAGAAAGACGAAAAAGTAGTCGTGTTCGACTTCGGCGGCGGCACCTTTGACATTTCCGTTTTGGAAGTAGTGATGGCCGGCGGCGAAGAGGGCTCGATTGAAGTCCGCTCGACCGACGGCGACTCTCACTTGGGCGGCAAAGACATCGACCAAAAAATAATTGATTGGCTTGCAACCGAGTTTCATAAAGAAAGCGGCATTGACGTGCGTAATGACCCGCTGGCGCGCCAACGCCTTGACGAGGCAGCAGAAAAGGCAAAAATAGAACTCTCAACTGCAATGGACACCGAGGTTAATATTCCTTTTATCACCTCAGATTCTTCGGGCCCTCGCCATTTGCTTGTCAAAATGACTCGTGCCAAACTTGAAGAACTTTCGGCCGAGTTTATAAAAGGTGCCATGGACATCACCAAACGTGCGATGGAGGCATCTCCTTTTAAAGTGGCCGATATCAACGAAATCATTTTAGTGGGTGGTCAAACTCGCATGCCTGCGCTCCAGGCCGCAGTAGAGGCGTACTTTGGCAAAAAACCAAACATGTCGGTCAACCCTGACGAAGTGGTGGCAATTGGGGCTGCAATCCAAGGAGGCATCTTGGGTGGTGAGGTGCGCGATATCCTTTTGTTGGATGTTATCCCGCTCTCTCTCGGCATCGAAACAATGGGCGGCGTCTCGACAAAACTAATTGAGCGCAACACAACTATCCCTACAAGCCGTTCGCAAGTATTCTCAACTGCAAGTGACAACCAAACCTCGGTAGACATCCACATCACTCAAGGCGAGCGTGCGATGGCCGCTGACAACAAGCTTTTGGGTAACTTCGTACTCGACGGCATCCCAACAGCGCCTCGTGGGCTCCCACAAGTTGAAGTGACATTTGACGTCGACGCAAACGGCATCCTTTCGGTTAAAGCCAAAGACAAAACCACCGGCAAAGAGCAGTCAATCCGCATCGAAGCGTCCTCAGGACTCTCAGACGCGGATATCGAAAAAATGCGCAAAGATGCTGAAGCAAATGCCGAAACTGATAAACAAAAAGTTGAAATTGCCGAGGCTCGAAACATTGCCGAGCAAACAATATACTCAGCTCGCAAATCTCTAACCGACAACAAGGATAAAATACCAGCCGAATTAGGCACTTCAATTACCGAAAAGATCTCTGACGTTGAAGCTAAAAAGAATTCAGACAATGTGGCCGACATTAAAACCGCGACCGAAGCGCTCTCAAGCGAGATGTCAAAAATGTACGAAGCAATTCAAAAGTCTACTGCTGCTAGTGGCGAGCAAAAAGCCCCAGAGCAAGATGCTCCAGGGCCGGATTCTCAAACTCCTCCTGAAGCTGAGACTCCTCCAACGCAGGAGCAGAAATAACTTCAGGTATCTAAGTTAGTATCTGGTGGAATAAAGGGGCTCCTGAGTATAAGCCCCAGTGTCACCAGCACGAACATCAGTGCAGCAATTCCAATCATAACGGCTTGGGGATGCGTTAGATCCATTTTGTTTTCTCCCTGAAAGCATTACTTCGCTTCCAAAAATAAAATAACACAAAAGTCGTTCTAACCCTAATAAGAGGGGTTTGTGACAAAGCTGAGTATTTGTGGTATTGTAATTTCTATGGAAAAACCCAAAAAACATAAACATAGGGTTTCTGTAATACTGAAAACTTACTGGGACCAAGTTAAAAAATACCCGACACTTCTTGTTATTACAATCAGTGGGGCTCTTTTGTTGCAAGTGGCAAATCTTGTGACTCCTCTATATATGAGGAAGCTCATTAATATCCTGGTCGCAAATAATCCAACAAGTGGAAATGTTCATGCACTCATAGCCATACTTTTTGTTGTTGTTTCTATGTGGTGTCTAGACTGGATTGCAAAACGCATGCAAGGTTTTTCAAATAATTATTTGCAAGCAAGGGTAATGACAGCCCTTCAAGTGAAAGCTTTTGATTATACATTGGGACACTCTAACAATTTTTTTGTTTCTAACTTTGCAGGATCTCTCACACACAAAATTAAGCAGATCTCGCGATCCTTCGAGGTAATTATGGATAGTATTATATTTCAATTTTTTCCAACACTTCTGTTTGTGATCGGAGCAGTTACTATCCTTTTTATACATAATCATACCCTTGGCATTGCACTAGGTATCTGGTCAATTTGTTTTATTATTTTTCAACTCTATGTGTCACGACTCCGTCAACCGCTTCGAGTTGAGCGAGCTGAGGCTGATACTCATGTAACTGCCACCTTAGCTGATGCTATATCCAACCAGGCCACTATTTCTCTTTTTTCGGCACAGACTTTTGAGAAGAATTTATTTCGTACCGTGATAGAAGATTGGCGAAGCAAGACCGAAAAATTGTGGATGGCCGACGAGTACATATGGATGGGTATTGGTGTGTTCATTATCGCTATTCAATCGATAATGATGTTTGGTGCAGTATATTTTTGGCAACAGGGCGTGCTTACACCGGGGGACTTTGTACTTATACAGTCATATCTTTTAACTACTTTTGGCCAACTTGTCGGAATTAACAGAGAACTGCGACAATTTTATAGTGCCATTGCTGAAGCTGGAGAGATACTTGAGATACTAAAAATGCCACATGAGGTACAGGATATGCCTCATGCAAAAAGAGTTTCCGTCAATCGAGGCGAAATTGAGTTTATAAATGTAGGATTTAATTTCCACGAAGATCGCAATATCCTAAATAACTTTTCACTCAAAATCAAAGAAAACGAAAAAGTCGCCCTGGTGGGCCCATCGGGCGCAGGGAAGTCGACCATTACAAAACTTTTGCTTAGGCTCTTTGATGTAAAGAAGGGGAGTATTCTTATTGATGAGCAAAATATAGCTGAAGTCACACAAGACAGTTTGCGCGAGGCAATTTCTTTTGTACCGCAAGAACCTGTGTTGTTTCATCGCACTCTGATGGAAAACATTCGCTACGGGAGGCAAGGCGCAACCGACGACGAGGTATATGACGCTGCAAGAAAAGCTCACTGCCATGAGTTTATTGCTGCGTTGCCCGAAAAGTACAACACTTTCGTTGGCGAGCGCGGCATCAAACTTTCAGGAGGCGAGCGTCAGCGGGTAGCAATCGCGCGCGCTATACTTAAAAATACACCAATACTAATACTCGACGAAGCAACCTCGAGCCTCGACTCAGAGTCTGAGGCGCTGATTCAAGACGCACTTCGCGTGCTTATGGAAGGAAAGACTGTGGTGGTAATTGCACACCGCCTTTCAACAATTATGCATATGGACCGTATT
>JAYVXU010000057.1:0-29722 GCA_043784925.1 Candidatus Adlerbacteria bacterium | reverse complement strand
ACTGCGCTGGGAGAAGCAATCCAGATTTTTAGCACTGACCCTGGATTGCTTCGGATGCCTCGCAACGACGACCAAAAATAGAAGATAGGTGTGAGCAGTTACTGCCGTTACTCTTGACATTAATTTTGGACCTTACAAAGGAAACCTTATGCGTACCCTTATATTTGCCGTGTCCATGGTGGGAAGTTTCATAGTTCTCCCAGCCTACCTGGGATACCGCTATGTGCAAACCCACCACAAGGAAGTCATTCACCAACTTTTAGGAAGGTGATTAAAAAAAGACCCGAACAGAAATGTTTCGGGTCTTGTTGTTAAGTCACGCCCTTTCGCTTACATCTAACTCTTTGTGAGTGTTTGCAATTTCAGCCAACAAAATGCGCTCCAAAGTTTGTTGTAGCTTTTCGTCCTCGTTTGACAAAGCCCGTATCACATCCAAAAAACTTGCGCTAACCGCGGAACCCGTAATGAGACAGTGTCGGTTATAGGTTTTTATTGTTTTGCCATAGCGCTGAATCCAAAGCCAGGTTAGTCCGCCCTTTATGAGCGCATAGTCCTCATAGTCTAAAACCACGACCGCTCGGAAAGAATCGTCACACTCAAAGTCTAGGAGAAAGCGAAGACAGTCTTGATACTCTTTTTCTCGAGGAGTGTGCCTCCTTTCAGAGTCAAAAATACCACACGAAATCATTAAGTGGTTGAGTTTAATAAGCTCTTCGTATAGCAAAATATCAAGTTCAATAAGAAGTCGGTCAGGTGCCAAGACTACTTGCATTTGTTGTTCCTTTATTCGTTATATAGCAGTAAAGAGCCGTCAAGAACTACCTTGTCCACAATAACGACACTTTACGGAATGTCAACAACTTATACATTCCCGCCACAGCTTAAAGGCCCAGAGCAAAACCACGCTCTGAGCCCTCTTTTTATATCCAGTCCTGTCTAAATCAGACAGCTCTGTTTTATTTGACTGGAGCTAAAAGTCGAGCGACTTTAGACTTGCGGCGAGCAGCCGTGTTCTTTTTGATGATGCCACGCTTTAAGGCTTTATCTATTGCCTTGTATGCGGCTGCCAGGGTCACCTGATCTCCTTTAGGTGCGGTGCGAACAGCCTTAACAGCCTGACGAATAGCCATTTTGCGCTCGATATTCATCTCGCGCTTACGTAGTGCCTGACGGTGTGCTTTTTTAGCTCCTTTGGTAATTGCCATGTCACGCATACTACGCAATATTCCCGAAAAAAGCAAATTTCGACCTCTCTCGTCACTACTGTATGATGAAGGAATGATAGGTAGACTCACCGGGGATTTTGGAGGGACCACCTACGACGGGTCCGTACTCATAGACGTCTCGGGCGTAGGCTATGTTGTGCGACTCCCCTCTCATATAGGCGCAATTTTGCCTGATTTAGGAGACCGTGTTTGCATATTTATCCATACAGTCGTTCGGGAGGACGCTCTAGACTTATATGGCTTCCTCACCGAGGAAGAGCTTGGGTTTTTTAAACAATTAATGCAGGTGTCTGGTGTGGGGCCAAAAACCGCTTTGGGTATTATGAGTGTTGCAGAAGTGTCCGCACTCAAGCGAGCAATAGCTAAGAGTGACTCAACAACACTGATTAAAATATATGGGATTGGCAAAAAAAGTGCCGAGCGTTTGGTGCTTGAACTCCATGACAAAATTAAAATTGAAGCATCTTCAGCCGACAACTCCTCTTTGTCTGACGATAGCGAGGTTATCGAGGCGCTTATAGCTCTTGGGTACAGAGCGGACGAGAGTAGAAAGATTGTGCAGAACATCCCATCAGACATTCTTGGCACAAACGAGAGAATTGCGGCGGCTCTGCGCAATGCAGGGCGAGCATAGGCCGACCTTAAAACTATATGAGAAAATATATTCCTAAAAAACTATTTGATATTTACCATTTTGGATTTGCTGTTTGGGGTGCTCGTTATTACGGCAACCCTTCCCATCAATTGTTTGTCGTTGGCATTACCGGCACCAAAGGAAAATCGACTACTTCGGAGTTGGTGCGCACCATGCTTGTTGGGGCGGGATACAAAGTTGCTCTTGCCTCGACTATCCATTTTAGGATCGGGGACAATATCAAACCCAATCTTTTCAAAATGACCATGCCTGGGCGCGCCTATTTGCAGCAATTTATGAGCAAAGCCCTGGCTTCCGGGTGTACCCATGTAGTTTTAGAAATGACATCCGAAGGTGCAAAGCAGTTTCGCCATAAAGGGATAGAGCTGGATGCACTCATTTTTACCAATCTACAACCCGAACACCTTGAGTCTCATGGGTCTATGGAGGCGTACGCGCAAGCAAAACTTCTTCTTGCAAAGGAACTTGAAGAATCTCCAAAACGACCGCGCCTCATGATCGCTAACAAAGACGATGTATACGGGGTTCGATTTCTTGAAACACGAGTTGAGGCCTCTATCCCATTTTCTCTCCAGATGGCGGAGCCCTACAAAGTAGACGACCGGAGTGTTCGCTTCGTATACAAAAACGGAGAATTGTTTACCGTGCCACTACCGGGCTTGTTTAACCTCCGCAACATACTCGCAGCAGTCGTACTTGGCGAAGCTATGGGAATAGAGCTTCGTGTTATTAAAAAAGCATTGGAATATATACAGCCTATTTCAGGACGTGCAGAGCGTGTGGAAATGGGTCAAAAATTCGCTGTTGTTGTTGACTACGCACATACGCCCGATTCGCTGCAAGCCCTTTTTGAAGCCTACAAGGGCAAACGTCTTATAGTTATTATGGGCTCGACGGGTGGAGGTCGCGACCAGTGGAAGCGTCCCGAGATGGGAAAGGTGGCCGACCGATATTGTGACCTTATATACCTCACCAACGAAGACCCGTATGACGAAGACCCGGAAAAAATAATTGCAGATCTGGCTGAAGGCATAACAAATCATACGCCGCGCATAGTACTCAACCGAAGAAGTGCTATAAATCAGGCGCTCGGCGAAGCCCGAGAAGGTGACGTCGTATTACTAACAGGAAAAGGGACCGACCCTTATATTATGGGGCCAAATGGAACAAAAGAGCCTTGGAGTGACCGCCGTGTGGCACAGGAAGAATTACAAAAACTTATCACAACACAAGCAACACTTCGTGCAAAGTCCGCGGCGAGGTAAGATACACGTATGGCAGAGGAACATGCAGAGCCAGGAAGTCCTTGGGCACCCGTCGGGATACTAATTCTTGTTATCGGGGGTTCGTTTTTAGTTCTATATATGCGAGGTGACCTTAAAAATCTTAAAGCAAAAGATTTTTTAACCCCTTCCCCTATAGAAATACAAAAACCAACGACCCCGAGCGAAAGTACGTATAGCGCACCCGAATATCACGCCGATCCCAACCCTTACACAGACCCTAACCCACCCACACAATAACCATGCTGAGCCTTAATCCATTTCCAAACTTACTTATTTATAGTTTTTTTGTCCCAACACTGTTGCGCGTAGTGGCGGCAATATATTTCATACTCATAGCCCACAGCGTGTTGCGACAAAGTGCTGCTTTTGAGGCTACTTCTTTCCCTTTGATAGGCCGACCAAAAAAATGGATGGTTTCCCTATCAGCAGCTCTTACATTGCTCATAGCTTTCCTTTTGTTTGTCGGGCTCCAAACGCAGTGGGCGGCAGTGGCTGCTCTGTGTGTTGTGGTAAAACACATACTGTTTTTAAAAAACTATCCAACTATTCGTCCTTTTACTACGGCCACATATGTGCTCCTTGGAGCGCTTTGCTTCACCCTTCTTATTTCGGGAGCAGGCCTCTTTGCGTTTGATGTACGACTATAGCGGCGTGTGTTAGGGTTGTAGCGTGATACTTATACTCCACAACATACGCAGCATCCATAACGTGGGCTCCTGCTTCCGCACTGCGGACGCCGCGGGAGTTTCGCGCATCATACTTTCGGGATATACCCCTACTCCGCTGGACCGCTTTAACCAGCCTCGATCGGACTTACAAAAAGTAGCGCTGGGTGCCGAAAAGTCGGTACCTTGGGAAAACGTCAAGACGGTTGGGCCAACGCTCGCTAAATTAAAAAAAGAAAATTACTTTGTTGTAGCTATAGAGCAAGACGAATATTCAACTCCCCTATTTGATTTCACTTCGCCCCAATTACCAACAGGAGAACCTCAACCCCTCGCTGTTTTACTCGGTAACGAAGTGCGAGGCATCTCCAAACCGCTCCTCAAAAAATGCGACGCCATTTTAGAAATCCCCATGAAAGGAAAAAAGGAGTCGCTCAACGTAAGTGTTACTGCTGGGATTGCTTTGTTTGTACTTGCGGATAAAAAAGAACGCTTGTAAAGCGCCTTTCAAATCAACTTTTCCTGCCTACTATCTCTAGCCAGTATGTGTTAGCAACCAGCGTTTTACTTTCATACACAATTTCTAAACCAGCATCTTTTAAATAATTATGTAGTTCATCCGCAGAAAAATAACTAAAGAACCGCTCATACTTATACCCGTAGTCATCTTCTTGCTTTATCTCTTCGTCGGGAGAGCCAGACCGGTTTTCTTTTACCGCGACATAGAGACACCCTCCTTTTGCTAACCTATTAACAAACCCTTTCAAAACATACGGTATTTCTTTTTTAGGTATATGAAGGAGTGTTGCCGAAGCGAAAATGCCATCAAACTCTTCTGACATAGTACCGACCTTACGCATATCAAGTACTCGAAAGTCTGCTTGCGGTATTTCTTGGTTAGCAATCTCAATTAACTTTTGAGAGAAATCAATTCCAACCACCCCAAAACCTTTACCTAAAAAGAAGCGGCTCTTATATCCACCAGCGCAGCCGACATCCAGTACCACGCCTCCTTTTTTAAGCAGATCTACAAACTTGTTTGTACCATCTATCCACCAAGAATCATTTTGATGGTCGGTATGCCAGTCACAAGCAATTTTATTATAGGTGTCTTTAAGGCCTTCACTCATAGTCTTGTTCCTATCTTGGTCTGCAACGGAATATAGCATATTTATCTTTGTCGTCACAAGTCGAATTTTACCGTCGTAAAATTCGCTCGCGACCCCGGCGCACGGTTTTGCAAATGCAAAACAACGTTTGCGCCTCGGACTAAAGCACAAGATTCCACGCAGGTGGAATTGTTGTGTCTTTAGTCCGCCCACTTGGATTCGAACCAAGGACCTTCTCCTTAAAAGGGAGTCGCTCTACCAACTGAGCTATAGGCGGAAGTGAGGTAGAATACAAAATTTATTTGTATTCGCCCCGAACGCGCGCCTATACGGGAGTATAGGCGGGAGTGAATTACTCTTTCTCACAATGACCAGCCAAGACAAGAGTACTGGCTGGGGTAATATTAAACTACAACGTAAGTGCGAATTTCTCAAGTAGTAACTCCAGGTCCCCTGCTCCGCGGTGAGACTCGTGGTACAAAGTGACGATTGTGGCAGACAAGCGGACCAGCTCTTCTTTTGAAAACCCGCTAACGCCTGGGTGAGGTCTTCCCTCCCCTTTAACTATCATATCTCGGACCTTCCAGTGAAGTATCCCAGCAATTGCTTCGGGTGCCACTTCTTTTCCTGCGGCCTCACGCAAAAGCAGCCAGAGTTTTTTTCGATCGCTCACAGCAAAGGCGTAGGTGATTGAAAAGATGTTAAAAGCTTCAACTTTAGAAGCCTCTTTTTTTTTATTAACCACTACCTCTGCGCCTATTTTACTGAGTTTGTCGGTTACTTTTTTAAGAAGTTTCTCTTCAAGAAAAATAAACTGGTGGGACGAAGCAATTAAATCTTTAGCTAGAGCTAAAAAATCATCCGCTCTACTTCCTGAAAACGCCCCCGAAAATCTGTAGGTACTCGTGTCGCCCATCAGTGAATTTGTGGTGGCGCGCGCTAGGAGCTCTTCCATCTCCAATTTTTCCCACTCTAGATCTTCCGGCGCATTTGCAGCCACTTCAGAAGCTTTCTGGCGAAAATAGTCTGGCCCGCCTGGACGCTCTGCGGCCGGGACGGGAGATCCCCGCCCGAACGACTGTTCAGTCGGGCTGGCGAGGACTTTTTCAGAGGAAAGTTTCTGAAGTGGCTGCATCCCGACAATTACCTTCATCATAGAGTGAGGGTTTCCATATCGCCCCAATTGAGGCCGCGCTTCCCTTCTGCTTTAAAAGGTATTCCTTTGCGCTCCGGGTCTGAAAGTGTATTTTCCATAATTTCTTTAATCCGCTTTCCACATTTTTCGACCGATGACTTTTTAATCTCAAACACCAACTCGTCGTGTACCTGCAATAGCATCTGGATGTCGCCCTCAAGCTTTTCTTTTTTGATCCACTGTGAAATTTCAACCATGGCCAGTTTAATTAGGTCGGCAGACGTGCCTTGAATTGGCGCGTTAATGGCCATACGCTCAGCCGAAGCACGCACATACGGTATGGGCGACTTGATCCCTTCAAAATAACGACGACGGCCAAAAAAAGTTTCCGTATACCCTTTTCTTGATGCGTCGGCTTTCGTCTCTTCCAAGTAAGCGGCGAGTCTGGGAAAGGCTTCAAAGTATTGGTTGTAGAAATCTTGTGCCTCTGCCCGCGACGTGCCGAGCGACTCTCGAAGCGCGTTAACGCCCATTCCATACAGAATCCCGAAGTTAATAACTTTGGCTCGTCGTCTTTGTTCGTACGTAACGTCTTTAGGATCAACGTGAAAAACGCGAGTTGCTACTTCGGTATGCACGTCGCGCCCATTCTTAAATGTGTCCACAAGCGTTGGATCTTCTGAAAGAAATGCTGCAATACGAAGTTCAATCTGAGAGTAGTCAAACGACACAAGCTCCATCCCCTGGTCTGCAACAAATCCATGTCGAATGGCTCGCCCTAACTCAGTTTTAATAGGGATATTTTGGAGGTTTGGGTCGTGGGACGCAAGACGGCCTGTAGTTGAACCTTCTTGTACATAGGTAGTGTGTAACCTGTCTTTCGCGTCCACCAAGGTGGGGATCACGTCTATATACGTCGAAAGTAGTTTTTGAAGTTCGCGGTAGTTAAGAACATCGGCAATGATGGGATGTGTGTCCTTAAGTTTTATGAGCTCAGACTCTTTGGTTGAACGCGCACCTGTTGCGGTCTTTTTTTGATTCTTGGAAGCTAGACCTAGCTTGTCAAAAAGGATATCTCCGAGTTGCTTGGGGGAGTTAATATTAAACTCTTGGCCCGCTGCTTCGAAAATTCGTTTTGACATCAACTCAAGCTCGGTACGGTATTTTTTTGATAAATCTTTCAAAAACTTTTTATCTATTTTGACTCCGCACTTTTCCATATGTCGAAGCACCGGCGAAAGCGCAAGTTCAATATTTTCGTATACAAAAGTTAAATTTCGCTCTTTAATTTCGGCTAAAATGTTTTTTTTCGCCTCCTCAAACTTCTCAGCCTTTCCTATACGATATATATCGTCCAAAGACGGTTGGGTCACATTTGAATCAATAACCCACACCGCAAGTGCCACTTTATCAAACTCTGCCTGGTCCACCTGTTCGACTTCAGCAAAAAGAGAACCGTCTATTGGCATTTGGTCCTGTTCGCCGTTTGAATCAAGAGCTTGATTATGAAAATGGTCTGGCCCGCCAGGACGCTCTGCGACCGGGACGGGAGACCCGAGCCCGCCCGACTGAACGCCTTCAGCCGTTCGGGCGGGGACTTTTTCTGGGGAAATGTTGCCGGCACTCTTTCCCTCCCCACCCAATACAGACTTTACTCTTGGTATTAGTGAGCGGAAGTCAAACTCTTGGAGCATATCAAACACTTTTTTTGTCGAAACGTGGTCCCGCCAAGCAGGAGGAAGGGTGAAATTAATAGGAGCGTCGCGTCGAATGATAGCAAGCTCTTTTGAGAACTCTGCTTGCTCTTCGCCTTCAGTCAACTTTTGCATCATACCGGGCTTAATACCTACCGCAACAAGTTTCTCGGGATTCGTTTTTAATACTTTATACACATTCTCGAGGCTACCAAACTCACTTATGAGAATTGTGGCGGTCTTCTCGCCCACCCCTTTCACTCCGGGGATATTATCTGACGGGTCGCCACGCAAACCTTTATAGTCAGGAATTTGTTCAGGGCCAAAACCGTAGCGCTCTTTAACTTTCTCCTCGTTATATAAAATTGTATCCGTGAGGCCTTTTCGGAGTGTATATGCCAACACGCGAGGGTTCTCTACCAACTGAAGAGTATCCATATCGCCCGAAGCTACGATCACCTCAATATCTTTGTCTGCTTTCATTTTCTCGACGATAGTCCCTATAACATCGTCAGCCTCGAATTGCGGACACTCGTACCGCACCACCCCTAAAGCGTCGAGCACGTCGCGTGAACGTATTATTTGGACCACGAGCGCGTCGTCAGCGGTCATACGGTTGGCTTTGTACTCTTTGAAAGCATCGTGGCGAAAAGTGCCCCCAGGCAAGTCAAAAGCGGCGACGATATACTCTGGCTTTAAATCCACTATTATCTTCATCAACATTGAGATAAGTCCGTAGAGTGCGCCAGTGGGCTCCCCTTTGCTCGAGCTAAAATCAGGCAAAGCATGGTAAGCCCGGTGCAAAATCGCATGGGTATCCAAGACCACCAGCCGCTTTCTTTGTTCTGCCATTTGTTTTACTTTATCTTATTCCATCCTCTTCAGCTATGTTGTAAGCCTCGCATACCCTATCTACTCCACGATAATTTTTTGCAAAATTATTTGGGCTTTTTGAAGGGCGTTGGGTTGCGCTTTATCGACTACTACATACTTTCTTGCGCTTAAATCGAGCATACGGGCACCATGAAGAAGCGCGACCCCGGATATATTGTCGCCCGTTATTTCAATTTCAAAAAGTAACCCTTTTTGTTTTGAAGTTATAGGCAAACAAAAAGCAAACCCTGTCTTTTCATGAAAAAGTGTGTCGCTCAACACTAAGGCCGGCCGATAACCGGCCTGTTCATGGCCTACAATGGGATCAAACGAGACTTTAATAATATCGCCACGAGCAAGTCGTTTTCGTACAGATGTTTTTACCATACTTCTTTACCTTGGGACACACCAAAAAATGTGTCGGCGTGGTCTTCCCGGAGTTGCTCTGGGGTTACTCGTTTTAAGAGTTGTGCGAGCGAAAGATGCTCGACCGATTGGTTTTTTGGTGATACTTGTATCGAAAGTGCGTCTTGACTGAGAACAACTTGACTCCCCTCAGACAATGAAAGTGCGCGCAATAAGGCAGTGGGTACACGTATAGCATATCCATTACCCCATTTACTTATTTTAGTCGTTATTTGTTGCTGTTTCATATTACGAGTATATACATGTGTATACACATTGTCAACATCCTTACAGTATATCGGAAACCTGCTCATCTAGGATTGCCCCGCAGGTTCACCCTTGGTCAAATTCTGACTCTCTGTCGTATCCTCCATTTTCAGGCCATGTCAGTAAGAGTCAGAACTTTGATATACTCATCAAACATGAGCTTACACTCACAACTCAAGCAGGCCCGCATCATTGTAAGCATGGCTTGGCAAACCAATCTTAATTATCGCTTTACTATTTTTATGTATCGTTTCGGTGAGATTGCCGAGGTGTTAATACTTATCTTAATGTGGAGCGCCATATATGCGGGTAGTGGGGCACTCATTAAAGGTTTTACCTTAAACGAAATGATAACTTATGTGCTTGTCGGTAACCTCTGCGCCGTGGCAACGCGAAACTTTTTATGGTCACGGGTGTCTCGAGATATCAACGAAGGTCGCCTCTCTATGTATTTAGTAAAACCCATTTCATATATAAAATTTATTTTTATTACCGAACTTGGGCGGATATTTCTCTCTACTGTTATTTCTATTATTTCGCAACTTATGGTAGCTTTTTTCTTTTTTAGTAAGGTGGTGGTAAACACTGATCCTCGATATTTATGGCTTATCTTATTGATGATTTTCCTTGCCTTTATAATTGAGCTTTTAGTTGGGTTTTTGATTGGCACTATAGCTTTTTGGACCGATGAAGTTGATGGGCTGCAGGCAACAATTGACCGCATTAAGAGATTTTTCTCAGGAGGATACTTCCCCCTTACACTCCTGCCGGCCACCATTGCTTCGGTCAGCACCTTCCTACCTTTTCAATATTCGTTCTTCGCACCCGCCGCACTCTATCTTAAAAAAATGACACTCGTACAAGGGTTATATGGTATAGGGGTACAAGTGGTGTGGATATTTTTACTCTTCCTTCTCCTTGCGTTGGTATGGAAACAAGGACTCAAGCGCTACGAAGCTACCGGTTCATAAAAATCCATCGATATATGAATGTTATAGAAGTAAATAATCTTTCAAAACAATACGAGTTTTACCGCAAACAGCCGGGTTTTTTAGGCACACTTAAATCGCTTGGGGTGCGAGAAAAACAATATGCACGTGCCGTTCAAAATATATCTTTTAGTGTTGATGAAGGAGAAATTGTGGGGTTTTTAGGCCCCAATGGTGCAGGTAAAACAACAACACTTAAGATGTTATCGGGGATCATATACCCCACCTCGGGCACTGTGTCAGTGCTTGGATTCACTCCACAAGAGAGAAAAAACGCATTCAAGAAACAGTTTGGCATTGTCATGGGCCAAAAAGACCAGTTAGCTCGGTGGCTTCCTGCAACTGATAGTTTTTTACTTTTAAAAGAATTTTACGGAATTCCAGATCTTATCTTTAAAAACAATCTTGAGGAGCTGGTAGAAGCGCTCGACCTTAAAGACCTGCTCGATATTCCTGTTAAAAAACTTTCTCTTGGACAACGTATGAAGTGTGAGTTAGCGGCGTCTTTGCTCCACAATCCAAAGGTCTTGTTTTTGGATGAGCCAACTATTGGCCTTGATGTTGTGGCACAAAAAAACATACGCGACTTTATCAAAAAATATAATGCACTCAAAAAGACTACGATTTTACTCACCTCACACTATATGGAGGATATAAAAGAGTTGTGCGAAAGGGTCATTATTATTAATTTTGGGGAAATCTTATACGATGGAAACCTCTCAAAACTAATTGAAAGTTATGCAACCGAAAAAATAATTACAGTCTCAACCTCAGTGCAGGTGTCCAGAGAGGTTTTTGAGCAGTTTGGCACCATTGAAACATACGAGGCCGTAAAAACTTCATTGCGCGTTCCAAGAGAAAAGGTGCGAGGGGTTGCGGCCAAAATTTTTGCTTCAACTTTATCAATAGAGGATGTTTCAATCGAGGAGGTGCCTATTGATGACATAATTAGAGAAATTTTTCAAAGCAAGAAAAAATAAACATCACTCTATTATTTCTACAAACCGTTCCCCCTCTTCTGCGCCATTAGAGGAAAAATTTATTGTGAGGTCGGGTTTGGGGAGCATACCCTCTACCCTTTCGGGCCATTCAAGAAGAATAAGGGTTTTTGGATCATGCAAAAACTCTTCGGGTTTGAGGGTTTTAAATTCTTGCGGGTCATTGAGCCGGTATGCGTCGATGTGGGCGAATTTTGTAAAACCTTTGCTATTTGCTACGGGGTCGAGTGGGTAGGACTTCATAAGCACGTATGTCGGGCTTTGAACGGTATCACTAATTCCAAGTTCACGCGCAAGAGCCTGCACAAAGGTTGTCTTCCCTGCGCCCAAATCGCCGGAAAGCGTCACAAGAGTCGCACCCCCCTCTTTTGGAGAGAATCTCTTTATCGCCTTTTTTGCAAAATCGCCCAACTGTACAAGCTGAACTTTTTCCATATACGCAGTCTACCAAAGTTATTAGCATTTTGAGCCCGCCCGACTGATGGCCTCAGTCATTCGGGCGGGTTACAATACAAGAATGGTTGTCTTTGCTGATGCAGAACAAAATAGAAGAGTTGATTTCCTCAAAAAACGAGAAGAGGAAGAGCTTGCCCAAATATTGTCGCGAAAATATGGTGTTGATTATGTTGACCTCTCGTTGGTTGCCATAAACTCTGACGCTTTGCGACTTATACCCGAAGAAGAGGCAAAAGACTGTGAGGCTGTGGTCTTTGGCATGGTGGGTAAAAAATTGAGTTTGGCTGTTCGTGCTCCCGAAAATCCAAAAGCAAAAGCCTTAGCACAAAAACTTGAAGAACGTGGATACACGGTCAAGATGTTTATGTCCTCACAAGAAAGCCTCAAGAGAGGCTATGTGCGCTATGCGGACCTGTCTTTTGCTACCGAAAGTAAAGCAGGAGTTTTTGAGATTTCCACCCAAGAGATTGAACTTCTTCTTGAAAAAGTAAAAACATCGCAGGACATCTCAGGACTTATACAAGAAACAGTGGATGTAAAAAAAGCATATCGTATCACTCGAATAATTGAAGTGGTGCTTGCGGGCTCTTTGGCACTTGGCGCGTCGGACATTCACTTTGAGCCAGAGGAGCTTGCTGTGCGACTTCGGTACCGTTTAGACGGCGTGCTTGTCGAGGTGCTTACCTTCGATCACGAAACATTTCGCCTCACTCTTTCAAGACTGAAGCTGCTGTCTGGCATGAAACTCAACGTAACTGGCCAAGCACAAGACGGACGCTTTAGTATTAAAGTTAAAGGAGATGAGATTGAATTGCGTGCTTCAATACTTCCCGGCAATTACGGAGAGTCGATGGTGCTTCGTGTACTCAACCCCAAAGCCATTGCTGTTTCTCTTGAGGAACTCGGGTTTGAACCTAAACTTCTGGCAAAGCTCATGCACGAAATAAATCGACCAAACGGCATGATCCTGACCACCGGCCCCACAGGGTCGGGTAAAACCACTACACTTTATGCATTCCTTCGAAAAGTAAATAATCCTGGGACTAAAATCATTACTCTTGAGGATCCGATTGAGTATCACCTCCCTATTGTCCAAACACAGGTTAAAAAAGGGTACTCTTTTGCCGAAGGTTTGCGAGAAATTGTGCGTGCCGACCCGGACGTTATTATGGTAGGTGAGATTCGCGACCCGGAAGTAGCGTCAACTGCCATAGACGCAGCCCTAACCGGCCACCTGGTATTCTCTACACTTCACACCAACGACGCTGCTGGCACGTTCCCCCGGCTCATAGACCTTGGGGTGAGTGAAAAAGTGCTGAGCTCTGCCATAAATGTTGCTATGGCTCAGCGCCTTATACGAAAAATTTGTGTCTATTGCAAAAAAGATCGCCTAGCAAGCGTCGAGGAGCAAAAAATTATCGATTATTTTATAAGTACTATTGTCGACCGCACACTTGTACCAGAAAACACTCACACTATTTGGGAAGCCAATGAAAAAGGATGCCTCAAATGCAATATGCGAGGCTACAAAGGGCGTGTCGGAATTTTTGAAGCCATTTTTATTGATGAAAAAATTGAAAAGATTCTTCGAACAAGACCTTCAGAGCGTGAAGTAGCTGCGGTTGCGCGCGAACAAGCAATACCTACTATGCAAGAAGACGGTATCATTAAAGTTCTTCGTGGTGTTACAACGCTCGACGAGTTAGGTCGCATGGTTGATTTAACAGTACGCTAGTCACACACACTAAAAAACCTGCGGTCAACATTGCGCAGGTTTAAAGTAGGAGTAGAGTAATAGAGGAGATCGGTGGACACATTAATCCCTTAGTTCGAGCAGGCATATCTCTAAGCAATAAAATTTTTGAAGTTTTTCAAAAATAGGAAACCAAAACCGAGGATAGTCCCCGCAATAATTCGCAAGCGAATTAAACCGGAACGTCCTTGTATAGGCGCCAAACCCGTGAAGGCCTTATTGCTTAGAGATATGCACGTTCGAGCACTCTAGTATGTCAAAGCTTCAGAGAAGAGTATAAAACGAAAATCCCCCTGGTTATAGAACTGGGAGACTACATAGAGCCTATCATACTATTAATTTTATGTCAAGCAATTCGAGTGACACCCCCAACGACCCCCGCTTTCCTCAAGACGAGGTCTTACCCGACACCGATGCTGCTTCCTTAAAGCTTGCTCCACGAAGTGGCGACACTTTTCTTGACCAAACACTTCGTCCAGCCGCTTGGGACGAATATGTGGGCCAAGAAAGTATCAAAAACAATCTGCATATATTAATTACCGCAGCAAAAGAACGACAGCATCCGCCGGAACATATTCTTTTTTACGGCCCTCCTGGTCTTGGCAAAACAACACTTGCACATTTAATAGCGCACGAACTTGGGGGCAACATGCGCTCCACGGCCGGGCCCGCGATCGAACGGGTGGGCGACTTGGCAGCACTCCTCACCAATCTGCAACCCAACGATATTCTTTTTATAGACGAAATTCACCGGCTTTCGCGCACCATTGAAGAAGTGTTGTACCCCGCGATGGAGTCGGGGATTTTAAATATTATTATCGGTAAAGGACCAAGCGCTCGAACGATCGAGCTCCCGCTCCCCGCCTTCACGCTTATAGCAGCAACCACCAGGATTGCCGACCTCTCGGCACCCTTGCGCTCGCGCTTCTCCGGTGGAGTATTTCGACTTGAGTTTTATTCTGAGGACGAAATAGCAAGTATTGTGCGCCGCTCTGCAGCAATTTTAGGTGTGGAAGTGGAAGAGACTGGTGTGCGAGAGATTGCCAAACGAAGTCGCTCCACCCCGCGCACCGCAAACTATCTTCTCAAGCGTGCCCGGGATTACGCCCAACTTAAGCGCACCAGTCTTTCCAAAGACTCTGTCTCAGAAGCGTTAGGACTTTTAGAAGTTGATCATCTAGGACTCACGCCGCTTGACCGCAAACTCCTTGTGGCCCTGATTGAAAGATTTGGTGGCGGCCCCGCAGGAGTCTCTGCCTTGGCTGCAGCACTAGCCGAAGAGCCCGCCACACTTTCCGAAGTGCACGAACCCTTCCTCCTCCAACTCGGCCTCATAGAGCGTACCCAAAGAGGCCGCGTGGCCACAAAAAAAGCCTACGAACACCTCGGCAAGAAACCCCCGAAAGATTTGCAAGAAAAGTTGAGTTTATAGTTTACCCTCCGAACAGTTCGGTGTGGGTGCCTATTTTTCTTAAGGTTATAAAGTGCAGTACTTCATCACGTTCATATTGCACCAACAGATCCTGTCCGAGGTGAAATTCTCTATACGTTTCCAGAGAACCTCTGAGCTGATGGTCAGAATATGAAATTGGCAGATCTTCTCCTGCCGCAAGGTGCGCGAGAGCTTGTTGAAATTTTTCCAGAGGGAATCTACCGCTTTGCTGGTATTTACGAAATAATTTTTTAAATTTGGTTGCAAATACCAGCGTAAACATACTTATTTCATCAGATATTTCATTGCATCCTCAACAGAGGTAAAGCGTTTACCGTGCTTTTTAGCCCACTCTGTCTCACGGATAATCTCCTGCTCTTGCTCAGGGGTGTACCCGTTTTCTGTTTTCACTATAAAGGGAATTGCTTGATCCTTAACAACACGGTTGAGGTATACCTTTATACCGCTCGAGATATCAAGCCCCATATCAGCAAAAATTTTCTTTGCCTGAGCTTTGGTTTTAGCATCTATCCGCACTTGTATCGTAGTCATACAAAAAGTGTAGCAAACTAAAACAGCCTGTCAATACATTGTCACTACAGATTCTTTAACGAAGAAAACTATTCAGCCTCATAGAGCACCCAGCGTAGCCGCGTCGCTACACAGAAAGCTTACAAACCCCTAGGTAAAGTAGTCCCGATTGATTTGTAAGAAAAGTTGAATTTGTAGAATTCCTTGGGTTCAAATATTATGGACTAGCAGGAAAATCTGGGGTGTGGTATATTTTGTATATGAAAAATGACGCAAACGTAGCAACAAGCATACCTACACCTCTACTTGACCGATCCACACGCCTTGCTGCTCGCAAGCGCGTTATAGGTATTTGGAAAGGTCATATAAAAGAAATGATTAAAGAAAACAAAGAGGTACGAAAAGAGTGGGGTGTTCGTGCTAAAAAATAGACTAGATAAAAATTTCAATAATGCGAAATACTTACCTGCTCGATACGAATGTTGTTATTTACTATATTGGAGGTGAAATAATTACCTGTGAGAAACTCATCCCTATCATGCAAAGTGACAGTATTATTATTCTGCCCTCAATAGTCATCACAGAACTTTGGAGTGGTAAGAAAACCCCTACTATCGAAATGGTTGCTATAGAGGAGTTCATAGCGACTTTTTTAGTCATGCCCCTTGATATACAGTTAGCAAAAGCTGCGGGTACGCTCCGTCGCGATTTCAATCTTTCAATTGGCGACAGCGTTATAGCAGCAACATCTTTGGCAACCGGTGCAATTCTCCTTACAAGAAACATCCATGATTTTAAGAAAGTACCAAATCTTCTTATTGAGTCTATGTAGGTTCTTGTTTATATAAAAATGGCCGAGTAGCCACCAAAGTAGCCTACGAATACTTGGGGAAAAAAGTGCCCAGCGACCTGCAAGAAAAACTGAGTTTGTAAAAAATATGACACTTCAAAACAAGTTACACATATCGTTTAAATTTCTTTGGTACGATTTTTGGGTAGGTATCTTTTATGATCGAAAGAATAAAATTACTTATATCTGCCCCATTCCCATGTGTGTCATTAAAATTTGGAGAGAATAATTTTATTCTGATGTTTCTGGTGGCCCATCTTTTAACGTATCGTAAATTTTATCTTTTACTTCTCTAACGAGCGATTGGGTAATTTCATACTCTTCTTTTTCATATTCTTCCATCGTCATTCCTGGAGGTGGCGCGTAAAAACTATTGGCACTAGGGATAGTATTCTTTTTCTCTTCCTTATCCTTAGACCTTCTCGGCAGCGGAGTCGTTGCTCCTTGCCAGTCTCTTACATATAAGCTTCGCATATTACGTGAAAATAATGTTGCTATTGGATTGTCATACACTACAATATTAGGATTCTTAAGTATTTCATCCATTCTTTCCTTTTGAGTTACACTCGACAAACCCAATTCATCTCGAAACTTAGGATCCGGATTTTTAGATAAGGCAAAATACTGCATGTCGGCAGTAATTACTTTAAAAGCTTCTTCCAGAGCACCTGCACCTTTGCCTGTTGAGAAAGTTTCGTCTATAAAAAATACTTTCTTGCCCTTAAGATCTTCGAAGTCTCGGTTGGCTACATCTTCCACACTCTCATGTGCCAGATACTGCCCTTTTAACTCTTGGTCATTGTAAAAACGAACACTAGGAGCCCTGTCCCCCATCGTTTCTCGAAGGTACTTAAGATAAGGAGTACCGAACATTCGAGCACTCATGTCTAAAAAAACCAAAACATCCGGCTTTTCTTCCTCGATACGGTGAGCCAGATCCTGAAGTGATACTTTTAAAATCTCTAACTGCTCTTCTGCCTCTGCAAAAGCTTTCTCTTTGTTTAATTTTAATTCTTCTATTGACGTAACCTGGTTTTTTGGCGCACCTTTCTTATTAAACTTTGGAGACTTTTCCATTTTAATTTTACTTTTTACCTATTCCCTTGATTTTCCAAAGAAATTGAATAATTGAGATACGGAAGCGGGTGGAACGGGCCATATTTATTTGCTTCTTTTTCGCCCGACCAAACCATAAGCCCAATCATCCCTATCCCACCTGTAAATAGCGCTAAAAGCGTCCACCATCCACTAGAGCCAATATCATGAAAACGACCTACGTAGATGAGAATCATCCAGACAAAATTTATAACAATAAAACCCGTTATAAGATTAATCGAAGCATTAGTAAAAATTAATAAGAAAATGATTGATATAGACACCAACATTGAAACTGTAAACCCTAGCCGACCCAAACGACTTATGTGGAAATTCATACGAATAGTATAGCAGTGTTGAGCCCTTTTCTTTTTTATACAGGCTCGGTATATTCTTTATATATGTCAGGACATAGTAAGTGGAGTAAAATTAAACATAAAAAGGCTTCGACTGATGCTCGTCGGAGCAAAGTATTTTCGAAGTTAGTTCGATTTATTACAGTTGAGGCGAAAAAAGCTAAGGGCGACCGCAATTCGCCGGGCTTGCGCGTAGCCATCGACAAGGCGCGAGCGGAAAACATGCCTGCCGACAATATCGACCGCGCTATTGATAAAGCAGCTGCATCGAGTGAAGAGCTTGACCCTGTTGTGTATGAGGCCTATGGCCCTGGGGGTGTAGCTATCATCATTGAAGGCTACACCGACAACAAAAACCGCACAGTGCAAGAAATTAAACATCTCCTGAGCAAAAATGGGGGCTCGTTTGCCGCCCAAGGCGCCGCCATGTGGGCCTTTGCAAAAGTTGATGGCAAACTCGAACCCACAACAACAGTCGACCTCTCCGACGAAGATGGCGAACAATTAGCGACAATCGTCGACGAGCTCGAAGAGCATGATGACGTAAACGAGGTCTACACCAACGCCGGATAAAGTGTGGTTTAAAATCTACTCTTTAGAGTTTATCTGAAACAAAACAATCTCCTTCACTTATATGTAATTTTGAATATTGGTCTAAAGCTTGACGTTTTGTAGCGGTGTCCGCTGCATCATTTGACAGTAGTTGAAACTCAGTAAAAATAGCTTTTGTACTTTTGCTACCTTTATTATGAAGAGTGAGGTAAAAAGTACCCTTACTTCCTTCAAGTCCAGAGATTGGAATAAGAGCTTTATTCATAAACACTTTTCCTGTCTTACTTCTAAAGTTGTCGTATCCATTCTCTGCAAACGCGGCCATAGACCACATAAGATATGGTTCTTTGGGGTCGGCGCCTGTTTTAGCGAAATGAAGAGTTATCCAATGATCGTCTTCTTTAGGAAACACATAACAAAAAGAAAGAAAGGCAGTATCTTTGGGAATAGAAACTTCGCGGGCTACCATAGCAGATGTTCCTATGCCGTTGGTGGAAAGTTCAATTGCCTCAACCATTTCTTCGTGTAACTTTACTTGAACTTGTGCGGGAGGTATTAACCCTGACCCTACAGCAGGCTCCCACCCATCTGTACTAGTTGCGTTTTTACTAAGGAGATGGCTCGACAACATTTGTCCATATACTCCGTTTTTTGTTTTCAAATATTCTTGATACATTCCCAAAGCAAAGAAAAATAGCACTATGAGTATGACCGAGATTAAAATAATTTTAAATATCTTTTTCATAAACACACTTTATCATGAAGAAATTATGAACATCTAAACTAGGTCTATCTATAGTTTGCCACTTATCTCTTGATCCTTGATACTTACCCTTATGCGTGTACTAGCATTCGACCCGGGGTTTGAGCGGCTTGGCGCTGCGGTTTTGGAGCGCTCGGTTGGCGGGAAAGAAGTTTTGATTCATTCTGAGTGTATTCGAACGAGCGCCACACTCCCTTTCCCACAGAGGCTAGCTCTACTTGGTGGAGCAGCCGAAGCGCTCATTGAGAAATTTAAGCCAGAAGCTGTGTCTCTTGAGGATGTCTATTTTGCCAAAAACGCCAAGACCGCTATGAAAATATCCGAGGTGCGCGGGATGCTCACCTATATTACCGCGGCTCGTGGCCTCCTTTTATATCAATTCACGCCGCTCCAAGTAAAGGTAGCCATCACGGGCTATGGCCAGAGTGACAAACACGCAGTTGCTATGATGGTTGCTCGTCTCATCACCCTGCCCCCTCAAATATTAGGAGAAGCTAAACGTCTCGATGATGAGCTCGACGCCATTGCCGTTGGCCTTACCTGCCTTGCTTCGACCCGATTTTAATTTAAAATACACTTTTACCTACCAACAAAAAAACTCGTCTCCAGAGAGACTATCCACACCAGCTCAGTTAGGGTATTGCAAACTTTACTAGGTTTGATACAACACTGATGTCCGACAGAGGTAGATCAAATTATAAAATAAGTATCGCACACGCATGATTGAAGAGCATTTTGCACCTGAAGAGTTCTTGTTAGATGAAGGAGTAGAACCGGGTACCGAAGGTGTTGAGGGAGCTGATGAAGATTCCGAGGATGATGACGCAGACGACGCTGCGGAAGAAACTCCCGACGCACTATAAATAAAAAACTCCCACCAGTCCGGCGGGAGTTTTTTATTTTGGTCGTCGTTGCGAGCAGTGCGAAGCAATCCAGAGATTGTCTGTATTTATTTCTAGATTGCTTCGGCTGCCTCGCAAAGACAAGGTGTCGGTACGAAAACTATTTTTTACTTCACAACTATTTTTAAAAAACGATGCTTACCAATCCGCAGAGTGAGGTCTCGAGTAACCAGAGCTTTTGGGTCTGCGAACACCTCCCCTTCTCCCCCAATCTCTTTAACTGCCCCAGCCATAATTAATCGGCGCAGCTCGGCGTTTGACTCTCCGAGTGAGGCTAGCGCCGATGAAACTGTCGTTCCCTTTTCCACATTCACCTCTTCTATATTTTCCGGCACTCCACCGTCCTTAAAGGTGCTGGTCCAAGAATTTTGGGCTTTTTCTGCTTCATCAGTGCCATGGTACATAGTTACAATTTCAATTCCTAACCTAAACTTTGCGTCTCGAGGAGGTAGTTCCATAATTGTTTCGATCTGTTCAGTTGGAAGCAGTGTTGTATCTATGAACATAGCTCTCAACACTTGGTCGGGTAGGGCCATAACTTTACCAAACATATCTTGCGGAGCGTCGTTAAGAGCAATATAATCCCCTTCACTTTTACTCATGAGTTTTTTACCTGTAACAGGATTTACTAAAAGTGTTGTTGAAATAACAAATTTTTCCCTGTTGTTATATTTTTTCTGAAGTGTTCTGCCTGCCAACATATTAAAAGTTTGGTCAGTACCTCCTACTTCCACGTCTACATCCATAGCAACACTGTCATACCCCTGCATAAGCGGATAAAAAAATTCATGTAAATATACAGGCTTACCCGCATCAATCCGTTTCTCAAACATGTCTCGCTCGAGCATATGCTGCACAGTAAAAGACGAGGCTATGCCGATCAGTTCTTCAAAAGACAGCTTAGAAAGCCATTCGCTGTTTTGAAGGATTTTTGCAGGATTTTCTGTGTCAGTAAAGTTAACAATCTTTTCTACCTGTGACTTCCAATTTTTTATATGACCTTCCACATCCTCGGGTGTTTGTTGTTTTCGCGCAGCTTCTTTATCTGTAGGGTCTCCTATAAGTGCTGTGTAGTCGCCAAATAGAATTATGATTTCATGACCCAACTGCCTAAATTTTTCTAACAAAATATAGTTCGTGGAGTGGCCAAGATGAAGCTGTGGGCCAGTTGCATCTGTACCAATATAAAAGCGCAGCCGTTTACCGCTTAACAATTGTTTTTTTAAATCATTCCTAGTAGGAAGCACTTCTGCGATACTTCGCGAAAGTAACTCATCTATCTTTTTTTCATCTGTCGAAATGCTCATGTTGCCCACTGTACCATATAGACCGTTGTGATAGAATGCGCCTATCATGCGGCACCCTCGCACGGCTTCGGTGAACCTCCACCAAGCGTTTCCCTACATAAAAAGACACTGGCTCTCTGTCCTTATGGGGATTTTTGGAGTTTTCCTGTTGGGGGTGGGAGGTTTTTTCCTTTGGGCTGCGTCCCTGCAAGTGCCTGATTTAGCCTCGATTCAAAATCGGAAAGTATCCCAGTCTGTCCGACTCTATGACCGAACCGGAACCGTGCTTCTCTATAACCTTAATACTAATGAGCAAAGAATTGTGGTGCCTTTGACCCAAATCTCACCCAACATAGTAAACGCGACACTTTCGATCGAAGACCCTAATTTCTACAACCACAAAGGTATTGAGTTTACTGCGATTTTACGAGCAATCATTGTTGACCTTATTCCTGGCGGCCTAACGCAGGGAGGTTCGACAATAACGCAGCAAGTGGTTAAAAATACGCTTCTTAATAGCAAAAAAACACTGAGCCGCAAGCTCAAAGAGTGGGTACTCGCAGTCAAACTGGAACACGTACTCACAAAGTCCCAGATCATTGAGCTGTATCTCAATCAAGCACCCTATGGTGGTAACACCTACGGTGCAGAGCAGGCCGCCCAAACTTTTTTCAATAAACATGCGAGTGATTTGTCAGTACCAGAGGCCGCCTACCTGGCCGCAGTACTGCCAGCACCAACGTACTATTCGCCTTTTGGCCCTCACAAAGCGGATTTGGATAAAAGGAAAAATCTTGTGCTCGACAAAATGTATGAACATGGATACATAACTCAAATAGAGCGTGACGACGCAAAAGCAGCAGTCATCGTTTTTGATTCTCCTAAACTAAGCTCAATCACAGCACCTCATTTTGTGTTTTATGTGCAACAGTATCTTCAAAAAAAGTACGGCCAAGAGGCACTCGAGCAAAGCGGTTGGAGCGTCATAACTTCCCTGGACGCCGACCTCCAAGCAAAAGCAGAAGAAGTGGTGGCTTCACACGCGGCTGGCAATCAAAAAAACTTTAACGCCTCGAATACAGGAATGGTTGCTATGGACCCCAATACGGGACAAATTTTGGTTATGGTTGGGTCTCGCAACTATTTTGACAAGCAAATTGACGGGAATTACAACGTAACCTTGGCAAATCGCCAACCAGGATCGGCCTTTAAGCCTTTTGCCTATGCTCAAGCCTTTAAAGAAGGCTACACCCCCGACACTGTAGTCTTTGATGTCCCCACACAATTCTCGACCAATTGCAAAATTGACGATTTTACGAGCAAAAATGGTTGTTACTCGCCGGTTAACTATGACAACAACTTCCGTGGGCCAATGACTTTGCGTGATGCTCTGGCCCAGTCTATAAACGTGCCTGCAATCAAGACACTTTATTTGGCAGGTATTTCGGACACTATCAGATTGGCTAAATCAATGGGGGTCTCGACCCTCACCAACTCAAACCAATATGGTTTAACATTGGTACTGGGGGGTGGAGAAGTAACTCCCTTGGACATGACCGCCGCCTACAGCACTTTCGCCAACAACGGCACTCACTTTAACCCTGTGTCAGTGCTCCAAATCAAAGACTCTAGTGGCACTGTTGTTGAAGACAACACCAAACAAGAAGGGTCTCCTATTCTTGCGCCTGAGGTGGCCGAGAAAATTAATGATGTTTTGTCAGACCCTGTAGCTCGGGCTCCTTTAGGCGAGAATGACCTTCTGGCTTTCCCAGGTCATGATGTTGCCGTCAAAACTGGTACTACCAACAATTACAAGGACGCTTGGACTATTGGGTACACACCAAATATTGTTGTCACTATGTGGGCGGGAAATAATGACAACACACCTATGGTAAAAAAAGTCTCTGGGTTTATAGTGGGTCCCATGTGGCATGAGTTCATGCAGTATGCACTCTCTACTTTACCCAATACGGCATTTACTCGAGCAGAGCCAGACTATACAGGCCTCAAACCTATACTTCGAGGAGTGTGGCAAAATCCTGGCTCTGACGGGGCAATACATGAAATTCTTTATTGGGTAAATAAAAATGACCCTAATGGGCCAGTACCATCCAACCCCGAGAAGGACCCTCAGTTTGCTTATTGGGACACACCTGTTCAGACCTGGGCGCAGAAAAATGGCGCAACTAACCTACCACCTCTCCCACAACAATGGCAAAACGGCTCGACTACGACTCAAACCACAAGCACTTCCACACCGTCAGCATCTTCCACAAATCACAACCAAAACCCCTCCCTTCCTCTACAAATCCAGATCAATAACCCTTAAGGTTGTATATAGATTTTTCCAACAACTTTACTTACCGATTCATAGGCATAGCCAGGTAGAAGTAGGATTCGTCTACTGCGTCTTTAATAAGGATGGGCTTCCCCGCTCCATTAGCTTGAATACGTACACTTTCTCCATTAATAGCAACTAAACTATCTGCTAGATAACGACTATTAAATGACATCGTGAAGTCCTCACCTGAAATAGTGGCGCGAACTGTCGAGGTTTGTTCTCCAACATCTGGATTCCGTGACGTCAGAAGGATAGCTTTTTTCTCACACGACACAGTAAGAGTAATTTGAGAGAATTTATCAGTAAAAATAGAGAGGGATTTGAGTGCCGAGTTTAAATCTTCTCGCAACACAACCGCTTCTGTTGTAAAAGCTTTGGGCAAAATCTGGCGATAGTTGGGAAAAGCCCCGTCTATGAGGCGACTTGTGTAGTAAATATCTCCAACTTGTACCGAAAGTTGATTATCGTTGTAATAAATCTCAATATCGCCCGATGCTGCGTCAAGGATACGCATAAGCTCTGCTGCATTTCGAGCCGGTAAAAGAAGTTGGGGGACACTCCCGCCAGCGCGCAGAGGAATCGTTTTTTCAGCTAAACGAAAAGAGTCTGTCGCTACGGTATTTAATTTCCCTGCCTCAGCATAGAGCAAAACACTTTGAAGTTCTGGTTTTACGGTTGAAGAAGAAGCACAAAACACAACTGAGCGTATAGCTTTTGCGAAATTAGTTGTTTTTTCAGTAAAAGACCTCTCGGCAGACACACGAGGAAGTACAGGAAAGTCTTCGTGCACAATAGTTTTAATTGATGCGGCCGCTCGCTCTGTTTCAATCTTAAAAATTTCTCCTACCAAACTCCCGGAAATAGTTTTACCGCGAGCATTACTCATAAAGCCAGCAAGAACCCCCGCAGGAATCGCTACAATGCCGTTTTCAGAGACTTTAGCGGCTACAGTGATCTCAACACCACACTCAAGATTAGTCGCGCGTAGCAGCAACCTACCGCTTTCTGCAGCAAGTAGTACGCTCCCGAGTACCGGAAGGTTTGGTCGTCGTTCAGAAAAGCGAGCTGCTGTTGCAACTGCAGAGGCGAATTGTTCAGTGTTGGTCTCAAAGCGCATATTCTTTTAATTTCTTACTACTATTATTAGGGGTGTGGATGAAGTGGATAACTCAAAAATAGACTTCTAGCGCACAGTGGATTGCTCAAAAAATAAACCGAACTACCTGTGCATATCCTAACGTATCGATGTGAATAAACAACTGTCGAGCTCGGGGACGCTCTAGTTACTAAATACTATCCCCAACCCTCTTCCCCACCTATCCACAGAGTTATACACACCTATTTCAACATCAAGCGTATTTGGTGGAGTTCTTGAGAGAGGACGCTGTCGCTTGGTAAGTCGTTTTTTATTTTTTCGCAGGAATGTATGACGGTCGTATGGTCTCTCCCGCCTAACTTGTCCCCTATTGTGGGAAAAGAGATCTTAAAATCTTCACGAAGGACGTACATGATCACTTGTCGAGGGCGCACAACCTCTTTGCGGCGAGTTTTTTCATAAATACTTGACTCATCTACTCCATAGAAGCTTGCAATTGTGCGCACTACTTCAGGAATCGACACCGCTTTTTTTGAAGTGCTCGACGCGCCTCGCAAAAGCATTTTTGCATCCACAAGGGTTAAAGGTTCGGTACGCATCTCCAAATGTATAAGTAAGAGATTAAGCGCCCCCTCAAGTTCGCGTACATTACCCTCGATAGTGCTCGCTAGGTACTCGAGCACATCATCCGCTAACACCACGTTGTGGTTTGAGGCCTTCGTGCGCACAATAGCGAGACGCGACTCGTGGTCAGGAGGAGTGACTGAAATGATCATGCCTGCATTAAAGCGACTCTTAAGGCGATCCTCGAGATTTTGGATCATGTTTGGGTGCTGGTCGGAGGTGAATACCAACTGCTTGTTGCTATCGTAGAGATGATTAAAGAGATGAAAGAACTCTTCTTTAATTTTCTCTCGACCTGCTAAAAACTGGACATCGTCCATGATGAGGAGATCATACTGGCGATACTTTTCTTTAAAACTCTGTACTTTGTTCGCTTGGAGAGACGCAACATAGTCCATAGAAAATTTCTCCGAAGTCACGTAGTACACTTTTCTCTCAGGGGCGTTGAGTCGAAAGTGGTTCCCTATTGCTTGTATAAGATGCGTTTTACCGAGTCCGGTGGGCCCATAAATAAGAAGAGGGTTATACGCAATACCTGGCTTTCGCATCACCGCTTGTGCTGCCGCGTGGGCAAGCTCGTTAAAAGTTCCAACGACAAACGAGTTAAGAGTAAACCGAGGGTTAAGGTTGGTTCGAGCATGCACAGCTTCAAGCGGTAACTCAGAGGTTGCACTTGGAGTTGTTTTAATTTCTTCGCTTTGTTTTTTCGGTCCACGAGAAATAATGTATTCGATAGAGCGAATGTTTTCGGATAGTCCTCGCAGAGACCGCAAAATGTCTTTATGAAACTTCATAGACAGCCAGTCGCGGGCAAACTGGCTAGGTACTCCGAGATAGACCACGTTTTCTTCCACACGAACTATGTAGGTGTCTTTAAACCAGGTATTAAAATTTGGTTTTGAAATTGAAAGTTCCAATTCAACGAGCGCGTTTTCCCAAAGTTCTTTCGTAGTAGTCATGTGTGTTGGTACTAGGATACGCGAATGAAGCCAGAGCGTCAAAAAAGAGGAGGAAAACGAAACAGTTGTAAGGAAGACATAAGTGGGGTATGATGCGCACATGTCAGTTACGTATCAACCAAAAAAGCGAAAACGCGCACGAGCGCATGGCTTTTTGAAGCGCACGCAGAGTCCGGGCGGCCGAAAGGTTATAACCCGTCGACGTCAAAAGGGTCGCGCACGCCTCACAGCCTAACACCTCTTCATGCTGCCTAAAACTAGGCGTTTAACTACCAAGGCTGTAACAGAAGTGTTGCGTGTCGGTCGCTCAAAACGAGGAGTGTTTCTAAGTATGAAGTTTGCAGACGCACCCTCCCCTTTTCAGAGCTCCGCTGTAGTAAGTAAATCTGTTGCAAAGCGAGCGGTAGACCGAAACCGTCTGCGTCGTGCCGTATATCGAGCGATTGCCAAAAGGCTACAAGAGACCCCGCTCCCCTCTCGAGGACATGCGCTCATATTTGTACAAAAGGTTCCTTCAGCAGATACTAGTAAGGTGTTTGAGAACGATCTCGCCGCGTTATTTACAAATTTGCAATAAAAACCCATGTTTACTACTTATTTAGTGCAACCGATATACAACCTCTTTATCTACCTGATAGGGTTGATGCCACACGGCGATGTTGGGTTCGCTATCATTGCGCTCACTTTGTTTGTTCGGGTTATATTTTACCCAGCCTTCTCTTCTTCAATTCGCACCCAAATGGGCATGCAAGCAGTGCAAGGCGAAATTGACGAGATAAATCAAACGTACAAAGACGATGCAACAGAGCGTGGTAGACGCACTATGGAGTTGCTTAAAAAGAACAATATTCGCCCTTTCAGTTCATTTCTAGCACTCTTGATCCAACTTCCAATACTTTTTGCTCTATATGCAGCTTTTTTTCGCGAAGGGCTACCTAAAATAGCTACAAACCTTCTGTACCCTTTTGTGCCAGTGCCACACGAGGTCAACATGCATTTTTTGGGGCTTATTAATCTTGGGGCACTGCATAATATCTTTCTGACAGCCCTTGTGGCACTACTTCAGTATGGGGTTATGTGGTTTTCAGTTGCACGCTTGAAGAAAAGCCCAACAAAAATAGCTCCCGAAAAAGAAATGGCCCAAAAGACCCAGCAACAACTCATGCTCTACTTCTTTCCTGTCCTTATGGCAGTTGTCACCTATACACTTCCTGCTGCTGTAGGAATTTATTTCACAGTCACAAACGTGGTTTCAATTGGGCAAGAATTACTGATTCGACGACAACTAAAACAAAACTAAGCTTCAAGCAAGTTGGCATCATTTTTTCTTTGCAGTATTGTGAGGGTATATGAAACCCGAACTTCTCAAAGAAACAGTAACTCTTTTTTTAGAAAAGCTCGGTTTTGATAGTGAAAGCATTACCGTCACAAGCAAGCACAGAACACTTGTTTCGGTCACCTCTGAGCACTCTAAAATTCTTATAGGCCCCCAAGGAGAGCATCTTCGCGCAATTAACACCCTACTCAAACGACTTCTCGAGCAAAAATACGGCGAAGAAGCTACGAGCTTTTTGATAGATGTAAATAACTATCACGAAGACCAAATGGAAAAGATTCGTCAAAATGCACGGATGCTCGCGCAGCGTGCCAGACTTTTTAAACGCGATGTCGAAATGGAGCCGATGAGTGCATACGAAAGGCTTGTGGTGCACGAGTTGTTTGCGGAAGACCCCCAGATCAAAACAGTTTCAGAAGGCGAAGGGAAATTTCGCCACATTATACTCAAAATTAAATAAAACCTAGTGGCCTATGTGGACTCCCCACAAGGTCCTGTCCCCCCTTGTAATAAAAAGTGCGTATTGTCCGTCAGGAGACAGAGCCATTTGTGCTATTTCGCCGGAGACTCCTCCCTGCACCCCGCCTGGTTGGGCGAGCAAAGACGTAACGTTTGTGCGTACATCAAATGCCAAAATACTGTCAGCGTAATTAGTGACCCCCTGGTGCCATGAATCTAGATAATTTGATGGTGTGGCTTCCAGTGGTGCAGCACAGTACATAGTTGAACTTGCTGTCGTGCTCCACACACACTTCTCCGGGAGGGGGTTAAAAGGAAGAACGTTATCTTTCCCGCGCTGTACGTCGTGGATATAGGTTTGACGCAAAGTGCGTCCTTGGGGTGTCGCTTGGTATACCACTTTGGAAAAGGTAACGTTTGCTGCAGCACTCAAGCCCAAACCATATACAAGCGGTGTAATGACGCCCCGGGTTGAGACCGCAAACGCCATACCAGGCACTCCTGCCGCCTCTTTTGTTTGCACCAACAACATGCTCGCCGAAGGCCAAGAAAGCAAGAGTTGTGAAAACGGCATAGAAAAAAGTTTTTTGGCCCCACTACCGTCGGGGTTGGATACAAATCCGACAGATCCCCCAGGCACTGCAAGTAGGTAAGCAACAAATCGCCCGTCTGGAGAGGCGGTTATGTCTGTAATGTTGTTGGGGAAAAAATGTATCTGGGAATACGGCGCTGTGGAGCTACCTACTTTAGGAGGCGTAAAACTAAGCGAAAGAGTTTTTATAATCTTATTTTCTTCGTACTGAAGTATGGTGGACGAGCCTGTCGCAAGCCACAAGCCCGTTGCGATCCCAGGAATTGTGGTGTTGGAGACTACCCGAGAAATGGCTCCGGGAATATTGACCGGGATATCAAACACGTGGCCGCTGTCTTGTTTGACGTAGCGTGCCAGGGTAGTGGTAGGGTTTTTAGTTTGTATAAAAATTGCGGTAATAATTGGACCATCTGCTATTTTAAATATTTTTTGATCCGGTGTAGCTGCAGACGTGTCTATAGGTTGGTTGGTAAGAGGGGTCTCTCCGGTGTTTTTTTGCCCTGTGCCAAACGACTGTGTGTTTTTAATGGTTGTGGTGTTTGAGTTGGGTGCCACGGGCGAGCCGGAGCGAAAGAAAAAGTACCAAATGCCAAAAAAAGCAGCAACCAAAAGCGCTACGAGCATCATGCCAATAAGTATTTTTTTAAACGCCTCCATATATTATTTTACCCCACAGCTATACAAATCAACACCCGTAATAAGATTACAAGAACTGTATCCACCACCTCGACAGCCTGTTGGGTGTGTAGACAACCAGTTTGGAGGAAGGATTTCTCCGTTTTGCTGCAGGCAGGCTGCTTTTGCTCTTTCTTCTGCTGCCATTGCCCTGTCTATATCCGCTTGGTCTGCGGTACCCCGCAGAGTGTTAACACGATCTATAGCAGCTTGGTCTGCGCTTCTAGTATCTGCCGCAGGACCTACAATCTGATAATTAATAGGTACAGGATTCAACCCATTATTAAATATCAACAGCTGCGGGTTAATAGTCTGCAAAATGAGCCAACATCCAATAAGCAGTAGTAACCCTAAAAACGCTG
>JAYVXU010000056.1:0-3349 GCA_043784925.1 Candidatus Adlerbacteria bacterium | reverse complement strand
TGATTCTTTGGTTCAAAAACAATATCTACCAGACTGCAAACAGTTCCTGGTGGATGTGGAGTGGCACTGGTTGGACGCAGGTAAACGGGGATCCTCGTGTTGCTGTGACACCTCTAACACCTCCGACGTCAGTGAGTGCACGCACCCAAGCGCTCCTGACTTACCTTAAAGGCCTACCAAGCAAAAGTACCGGCCGCGTTATTTCAGGACAATTTTTGGGTAACGCGACGGGAAACCTCTCGGCAATAAACACTATAAACGCGCAAAGCGGTAAAATGCTCGGCCTTATCGGTGGCGACTACTGGACGCTGACGAGCAATCCGGTCATAGACTACTCCTTCAATGCAACGGCTATTGACTACTGGAACAAAGGGGGGCTTGTAACACTGTCTGAGCATATGACTAACCCCGACACCGGCGGTAGTCCTTGGGATACGACTATCAACTACAACGCGCTTGTCACTCCGGGCACGCCGACGAATACACAGTTCATGCACGAGCTCGACCAAATCGCGGTCGGACTTAAACAACTGCAAGACGCGGGTGTGGTAGTCATCTACCGTCCTTTCCACGAAATGAACGGTCAGTGGTTCTGGTGGGGCTTCGGGACAGACAGTCAGTTCATCTCACTTTGGAAGATGGAGCATGACTACTTCGTAAACACGAAAGGACTAACAAATTTAATCTGGCTCTATGGCCCTAATGCGGGCGGCAGCATGCTCGGCCGGTACCCGGGTGACAATTACGTAGACATGGTTGGTCTCGACGTATACACCGACAGTCCGGGAGACGCAGTGAATAACTACAACGAGCTTGTGACAACGGGCAAACCTTTCGCGCTTGCAGAGTTTGGCGCATGCGGCCCGGAGTGTGGCAATCCAAACTTTAACGAAGCATCGCTCATTACCATGTTCAAACAGCAGATGCCGAAGACAGTACTCTGGCAACAGTGGTGGGAGCGATGGGGCATCGACCAAAATCAAAATGTATCAGGCGCACTTAACGACTCATGGGTACTCAACAGAGGAGACATTAATTACTCAGGCACCGTGACGCCAACCCCTGCGCCAACACCAAACGCCGGCACAGTATCTGCTAACGACGCGACAGCAACACTCGGCAGCGGCACTATTAAAGATTCGCAGCTTAATGCTTGGACAATTTCCAGTGCGGGAGTGGTGTTGGAGAATGGTACAAACGCAGCCTTGTCTGCAAATGTGAATCTGCTTTTGTGGCACAGCAACGTTATCTATCAGCGAAACACTGTGGGTAATTGGTGGATGTGGAACGGTAGCGGCTGGGTAACCGTATCAGGTGATCCTCGAGTGTCAACAACTCCGACTGCGACTCCGGTTCCCGCAGGTGTGGTAAAAATCATGCCGCTTGGTGACTCAATAACAGCAATTTCCTCAGGAGGAGAGTATCGAACACCGCTTTGGAACTTATTTAAGGCAGACGGCATAGGTATCGATTTTGTAGGTTCTCAGCAGAGCTCTGTAGACGGTACGCTCCCAGACCCCGACAACGAAGGTCATGGTGGTTGGACAAGCGTACAGCTGAAACAAGGTGTTGACTCAAACAGTTGGATGGAAACATACCGACCGGACGTAGTACTTCTTTTAGTGGGTACTAATGACATAGGGCTCGGTTCGAGCTTATCGCAAACCTCAACAAACATTAGTGCGCTTATCGACGATACGCTTACTCGACTGCCGAACACGCGCATAATTGTCTCTAACCTGCTTGCTCGGGCCGACGACGGAAGCGGGTGGGTCAATCAGTTCAATGCCCAATTCCAGCCGGTTATACAATCTAAAGGGTCTCGAGTGACCTTTGTTAACATGCATGACGCCCTAACCCTCAACGATTTGGTTGATGGCTTGCATCCGAATGCAACAGGATATAGTAAGATGGCCCATCTGTGGGAAACAAGCGTACGCTCAGTGTTAGGTAGATAAGTACTGACACATACAAAACCGCCCCAATTGGGGCGGTTTTTGGTATAGGTACTAAACTGTTGATAAGATTAAAAACTATTCGGATAAGGGAGTACACTAAAGGGGTATATATTATCCGTTCCTAACTTTAGTATTTTGTGAATAAAATCTTTTCTGTAAGTGTACTCGTCTCCGTTTTAGCTATTGGACTTACTTCGATTGCTCAAGCACAAGTAAACGCCTCGAGCAGTTGTAACGTGAGTATTACTAGAGACCTAAAAATTGGCTCTCATGGAGCCGACGTACAAAAGCTCCAGGTTCTTCTTAACCAGTCTTCTGATACGCAAGTAACTGAAGTAGGAGACGGCTCACCCGGACATGAGACAACCGTCTTTGGTCCTGCAACGGCCACTGCAGTAAAGAAATTTCAAGAAAAATTTCACAAATTAATTCTCGACCCGCTCGGTATGACGCAGGGGAACGGAAAGCTTGGTAGTAAATCCCGCGCTCATCTTAACAAACTCTGTGACTCAGGCAGTGTACTGGGTGCTACAACCGACTTTAGCATCGGCGCTCGCGTGCAAACGACTAAGGCTTTACGTGTTCGCCAAACTCCGGGCGGAACACTACTTGGCACTGAAGTGCTCGGCGCAATGGGTACCATCATCGACGGACCAATTGTAAAAACTAATACCTGGTGGAAAATTAAATACGATGACAATCTCACTGGTTGGAGCGTCCAGAAGTATCTTTTGACGGTTGGCGGTATTACTCCTAGTGCTGTTACCACTTCCGACGTAACAGCCACTCCAGGAAATGGCAGCATACTCGATTCAAGCGGCAATGTATGGGCGGTGACTACCGGGGGGAAAATAACGAAGAACGGCGGCCCCGCTGAAGTACCTGACTACAGTTCTGGTGTGGCACTTCTTCTCTATTACAACGGAAGCGTCTACCAACAAGCAAACAATCCTGACGGCACGCTCAAGGGCTGGTGGAAATGGGATGGGACCACTTGGGTGGAAGTTACTGGCGATCCTCGACCAGCGGGAACACCCCAAGCAGGGTCACCGACCGTAACTCTTACTTCGGCGCCTCCTACGATACCTGCTTCCGGGTCATCAATCCTTACGTGGGTAAGTGCGAATGCAACTTCATGTACCGGAACAAACTTTATCTCTTCAACAGTGTCCGGCGTCGTGATAGTCAGTCCGATACAAACGACGAACTACAGCGTTGCGTGTGTTGGCAATAATCAAACAGCAACTGCACAGACCACGGTGACGGTAAGTGGAACTCAGCCAGCGCCAACGCCTGCACCCACCCCAACCCCTGCACCACAACCAGCGCCCACTCCAACGCCAAATACAAACACCACCTCTGCAGACGGCGCGACAGCAACACCGGGCAGT
>JAYVXU010000055.1:0-3526 GCA_043784925.1 Candidatus Adlerbacteria bacterium | reverse complement strand
GCTGGCGTGTCATTTTCCAACATAAGTAACAATGGAGAACATGCGGATATGCTTGAAGACCTCAGCGCCTGGGCTAGTGTTGGGTCAGTAGTATCTCCAACACTAGCAAACACATTAGGAACTCTAATACTCCTATTTTTGTTTGGTGCTTTGGCACAACGCACGCTTTCCGCCCGCTTTACACAGCAGACAAGATTTATTTCATACAGAGGCCCGCCTCTATATTTTCATGCAATTCAAGAAGCGTTAGCTCGCGGTATTTTAAACGGAAAAGCCTACTAATAAGAGCGCTTTGTTCTTGAGACACATAAGTGTCTGTTTTTGTGCGTTCATTTACACCCTATAACCAATGCGCCTTATTATGAAAAAGCTAATTCTATCGTCTATTCTTATCCTTGTGTTTGGGTGGTATGTGCTAAGTAAAAATACTGTTCCTTTTTTAAGCCAAAACTCTGCTTCGACTTCTTACTCAACTAAAAACACGACTCAACAAATACCCACAAGTCATTATAAGGACGGTCAGTACGTGGGGACTGCTACTGACGCGTATTACGGCAATGTACAAGTCGCAGCAGTAATCATTGGAGGCAAGATTACAGAGGTAAAATTTCTTGAATATCCACAAGAGAGACAAAATTCAGTTCGGTTAAATGAAAATGCCATACCGCGACTACAAACTGAAACTATCGCTGTACAAAGCGCGACTGTCGATTCCATTACCGGCGCGTCACTTACGAGCGCGGCGTACCTTGAGTCACTTACCTCGGCGCTTTCACAGGCGACATCATAAATATGAAGCAAACTCGCATTAGTATGGGCACACCCGTGACGGTAGAAGTGTCGGACAGGGAAGTCTCGCAGGAGTTGTTTGAAAAAGTTTTTGCGTATTTTCAATATGTAGATGCTACATTTAGCACGTACAAAGATGCAAGCGAAATTACAGCACTTAACGAGGGTCGTATACAAAAAGATGAAGCAAGTAATGACATGAAGCTTGTCCTCTCTTTAGCAGAAGAAACAAAACGTTTAACACATGGTTATTTCGATATTGTTACGCTAGAGGGGAGCTGTGACCCCTCAGGATTAGTTAAGGGCTGGGCTATTTTTAATGCGGCACAGATTTTAAGAAGTCACCTAGTAACTAATTTTTATGTAGAAGCTGGAGGAGATATTCAAGTGTCGGGCACTAACTCGCAAGGTACTCAATGGGCTATAGGTATACAAAATCCATTTACCAAGCAAAAAGAAATTATAAAAACGGTTTATCTCAAAGATAAAGGCATCGCAACCTCTGGTTCATACGTCCGCGGCCAACATATATACGACCCCGTAAATAAAAAACAAAATGCTGAAGGCGTTGTAAGTATTACGGTAGTTGGTCCTAATGTGTACGAAGCAGATCGATTTGCCACAGCAGCATTCGCTATGGGGAGTAAAGGCATTCATTTTATTGAAAGCCTTGCAGGTTTGGAAGGGTACGCAATCGATACAAAAGGAACCGCTACGATGACTACCGGTTTTGCTCATTATCTAACAAAAATATATGCCTAAATTAAAAATTCCAAACTTTATTAAGCAGGGTCATGTTCGATTGAACGCAATTTTAAATAACATAGCGATGTATCGCTTGGTGTTGTATGTGCTTATGTTCTTTGTCGCGATTGCCTTCATACTTTCATTTTTTGGCATGTTTGGCTTAGTGCCGTTTACACCAGTAAATATGCTTTTCTCTTTAGCCCTTATTCTCGGGGTGTCGTGGATTACAAATTTTGTTTTTGCGTACATATATAAGGCGCCCTCGAACATCGAGTCGGTCTATATCACTGCGTTGATTTTGTTCTGTATCATTACGCCGCCACAGTCAGGGGACTATGTTGCATATCTTTCACTTGCGGGGTGGGCGTCGGTTTGGGCTATGGCTTCAAAATATATTGTCGCATACCGTAAAAAACATATTTTTAACCCTGCAGCATTCGCTCTCGTTGTAACTTCTCTAACCCTCCACCAGTCTGCGAGCTGGTGGATAGGCAGAGGTGACATGCTGGCGTTTGTACTTATCGGAGGATTGCTTGTCGCAATGAAAATACGGCGGTTCGACATGGTTATTAGTTTCGCTATTACAGCGCTTGCAACCATCGGGGGACTTGCGCTCATACAAGGCTCAGACGTTGTCTTTAAGTTATCAACAACGTTCACTGACACTGCGTTCCTCTTCTTTGCGTTTATTATGCTGACTGAGCCGATCACTGCGCCGCCAACTAAACGGCTTCGTATCGTGTATGGAATACTGGTCGGAGTTCTATTTGCCCCAAATCTACACGTTGGCACCCTATATTCGACTCCTGAGCTGGCGCTGGTGCTTGGTAATATTTTCTCCTATGCAGTGAGCCCAAAAGAAAAATTTATTCTAAAGCTGAAAGAGCGTATAAAAATTGCACACAATACGTATGAATATGTATTTTCTGGCGATAGAAAGATTACGTTCCGACCGGGGCAATATATGGAGTGGACGCTTGCGCACCCACACCCAGACGCGCGCGGCAATCGTCGGTATTTTACATTGGCCTCTTCTCCCACAGAGCATGAGGTGAGATTGGGGGTTAGGCAGTTTCCAGAATCAAGTAGTTACAAAAAATATCTGCAAGAAATGGAGATTGGCACCGAAGTAATAGCGGCACAGCGCGCAGGTGACTTCGTGCTTCCAAGAGACCCAAATCTTAAACTAGTATTCATTGCAGGAGGTATAGGCATTACACCCTTTCGTAGCATGATGCAGTACCTGCTCGATACAAATGAGAAACGAACCATTGCCGTACTGTATGCAAACCGAACAGCTGAAGATATAGCCTACAAAGAAATCTTTAACCGTGCAGTAGCCGAATTGGGCGTACAGGTGTCGTATTTTGTGACCGACCCAGTAGAGAGCTTACTGGAAGAACGGATGGTACAAGGAAAAATTACCGAGGAGGTTCTCAAAAAAGAAGTGCCCGATTATATGGACAGAAGATTTTATATTTCCGGACCAAACGCTATGGTATCAGAATTTAAATCAATACTAAAGTCTGTGGGAGTAAAGAATAAAAATATTAAAACCGACTACTTCCCGGGGCTGTAATTTGATTAGTAGATTATCTTTTATTATATAAGGGTAAAAACGTAAAAACTTTCATTGTTAAGACTAATATAGGTTCTAACAGCCTCAACTGCGCGGAGCAAGTAACGGAAAGACGCCCTCGGGCGTTTTTTCTGTTGCTTAGCTGAGAGCGAGAAAGCATGGGATGCTTTCGTGTAGGACTCGAAAAGCTTTTGAGCATTTTATTGAGGCTCTGCGAAGAAAAAATCCAAAAGGTGTACCGAAGCTGTAAGCTTCGAGTCCTACCGCCAACACTACATCACAAAAATTTACAATAAATACTGACTGACCCCATTTCTGTCAAACCAAAGTAATAATGTCCTAGCGACACCAAGGTGAATCTGTCCTCTGTACAGATTGATAATTTATGCTGGTGTTTTTTCGAATTTGTTT
>JAYVXU010000054.1:0-11418 GCA_043784925.1 Candidatus Adlerbacteria bacterium | reverse complement strand
AAGTAAAAGGCTGTACCAAAAATTGCTGCGGTGATTATAAAAACAAGAAGATATTTTTTCCAAGCCATAGAATTATAGTAAAAATAATAACGTTACTTATGTGACGAGTCCCACACAGTTTCTTTAGACCGGATGGTGCCCCAGGCTGCGCGCGCTAACCATACGGGAGCCACAAAGCCATAGATCAAAAAGTATGCTGCCAAGGTGCCGATACCAAAGTCAGCACCCGCTATGCGCCGCCCCAGAAGGATAGCGACGAAAGTCATAGCTACGGTAGTCATAACAAGGAAGGTGAGCATGCTTGTGTTGAGGTAAAACCACGAGAATCCACTAAGTGACAATGAAAAATGGGGCAGAATCCCCGTCGCCCACGCATCGAGTCCTCGCAGTACCAGGGTTGAAAGTAGGCTGTAAATAATATAGGCAGTGGAGTATAGGGCGCCGACAAATAGGATAAGTCCAAATGGTAAAACGAGTATGCCAAAATTCCCAAAGCGGGGGTTAAAAAACATATGCCAGTAGTCTAAAGAATTTTGCAAGAACCCTTGTGACCAACGTGTACGTTGCTTGAGTAGTTTGCGAAGGGTGTCGGGTACTTTTGTGTACACTACGGCGGTATGTGCGTTTTCGATCAGTAAGTGATGAGAGTGTAGGCGAAACGCCATCTCCATATCTTCGGTGTTGTGTGCGTGCTTAAATAAGCCGACGGTAGTAAAGATTTCTCTTCGGTAAATTGAAAAAGGTCCCGGAAGTACGGAAATGGCGGCAAGATTATCAAAAGTTTTTTTAACAAAAATACCAAAAGTATATTCTGCAGATTGCATGAGTTCAAGGAGGTTTTTGGGGCCATAGACGCGCATGGCGGGAACTACCGCCCCAACTTTGGGGTTTGCGTTAAATTTCTTGACTACTTCACTTAAGGCGTCGGGTGCAACAAAGGAGTCGGCGTCTAAGCAACCCACGAGTTCACTTGTAGAGTGTTCGATACCAAAGTTAAGTGCGGTCCACTTACCACCGTTTGGTTTTTTAAAAAATTGTACGTTTTGGTATCGGGTGGCAAGAGCGCGGCCTATGCTTTCGGTCGCATCTTTTGAACCGTCGTCGACTATAGTAATTTCGAGTCGGTCTTGAGGGTACTCCATCGCCAAGAGAGACTCCACAGTCCCGGCAAGCGTCTTTTCTTCGTTAAAACAAGGCACTATCATAGAAACAGTGGGGAAGTATGTGGGCGCTCGGGTGTCCTTGGCGGGAGGAAGTTTTTCAAAAAAGGATACGAACAAAAAGACCTCAAAATAGAGCCCGAGAAAGAGGCTCAGGTATATGCCATATACACCGATATCCATGAATGTAAACTATACCATTTTTAAGCAAAAAAGGCTATAGTGTGTACATGGAACATCAGTCAGGGCATATTCATCCAATTTCAAGCCTTATTCGTGAGGCAAATCAAATATTTTCAAATATGGGCTTTGTATTTGCGGACGGCCCTCTACTTGAAAGCGAGTGGTATAACTTCGACGCTCTCAATGTGCCTAAAGACCATCCGGCTCGGGACATGCAAGATACTTTTTTTATCAAAGACGAGCCGGGGTATGTGCTCCGGACTCAAACGTCTCCTGTTCAAGTGCGCTATATGGAAGCACAAATGAAAAAGGGTATCGAGCCGCCGTACCGCATAATTGTCCCGGGAAAAGTCTTTCGAAACGAAGCAACTGACATGACGCACGAAGCTGAATTCTTTCAACTTGAAGGTCTGGCGGTCGGAGAGGACGTGACTATGGCCCACTTGAAGGGAACTCTCGACCAATTTTACACCGAACTTTTTTCCTCCAAAGGAGGATCGGCCGCGGGCGGAAAAGGCGCTGAGGTAGAAGTACGGTTTCGCCCCAGTTACTTTCCTTTCGTCGAACCGGGTGTTGAGGTAGATGCGCGCATACAAGGCGCAGATGTTCCTGAAAAGTTGCGGGGTCGTTGGATAGAAATGATGGGGGCTGGGATGGTACACCCTCAAGTCCTTAAAAACGCTGGTGTTGATTCTGACAAATATAGAGGCTTTGCCTTTGGTATGGGCCTCGATAGGCTAGCTCTTCTTCGCTGGGGTATAGATGATGTACGGCATATGCACTCTGCTGATTTGCGGTTTATAAATCAATTTTAACACTTATAGCGCTCGGGTGATTTCTAGTACAGTTTTAGTGTTTCTTCTATCATTTGCTCCATGGAAAATTGTTGGGTAACTTTTTTTTGAAGGGCTGCACTAAAAGTATTTCTTTTTTGCGGATTTTGGAGAAGGTCACAAAGTTTGTCAGCTAAGTCCTGAGGGTTTTTGGGCTCTACCAAGAGCCCTGTTTTTTCATGGTCGACTATATCTTTGGCCCCTGATATATGGGTTGCAATAACCGCAACACCGGCTTGGCCCGCTTCAAGAAGTACAGTGGGTAGGCCTTCTTTAATGGAGCTTAATGTAAACACATCGAAGGCACGGTCAAAACGGTATGCATCTGACACAAAGCCAACAAGGTGCACATGTTTTTCAAGTGCTAATTCTGCGATAAGTAACGTGAGGAATCGTTCTTCTTCACCGCCACCAATAATAAAGAGGTGGAAAGAAATATTTCGCTCGACTACTTTTTTAGCAGCATGAAGTAAATAAAAAAGTCCTTTATTTCGGGTAAGTTCGGAAATGGTTCCGACCCAAGGGCCCGGCAGCTCCTCAGGGATTTTTGCATGAAGCGCTAATGCCAGTCGGGCTCGCTCTGGAGTATCAAACTGGAGTTGGGGGATGCCATTATGTACAAGATAAATTTTATTCCGACAGAAGGGGAGGCTGCCCGCGCGTTCAAAATTGTCGTGTGAGATAGTAATTACTTTGTGGGACAACAAAAATGTGACCAACGAAAAAGCTTTAATTATAAAACGTGCAATAGTATTTCTATCTTCGTCCCATACAAGCCCATGCGAAGTAAAAATAATTTCAATAGGGTGCCCATTGTCAAAACTTGCAAGCCGAGCGGCCAATGCGCCAATGCCCCCGGCTTTTGATGAATTAAGGTGCACAATGTCAGGTTTTTCTTTTTTAAAGAGGCGATACAGTTCAAACAACGCTTCAGTGTCACTTAAAATCGACACATCTCGTGCAAATGCAGATATATAAAAAGTGGCAACACTTGCCTTTGAAAGACGTGTCTGTAATTCGCCAGCCTCACTTCCAGCTACTCCGGTGCCGCCGAGCGCTACTGCCACCTCAAAATTCTCTTTAGGTAGTGCAGTTGCAAGATTGTAGACGTAGCGTTGTGCGCCACCCCAATTAGATTTTGTTATAACAAATAATATTTTTTTCATCGCAAAACTTTATTTTTTCTAAAAAAGTTGTAGTATGCATACTACTATATGAAGATGTTTCGTCCCCGGACGACAATACTTTTTTTGGGGGATATATGCTTCTTTACCTTTGCACTTTGGTTTACGCTTTTTGTACGTGATTTTGAGCCTCCGACCTGGGACACTTTTATTCAGCACAGTACCCCTTTTTCAATGTTGTTTGTGGTATGGGTTGCAGTGTACTTTATCGCCGGCTTGTACGAAAGTCGCTCTATCATTCTCGCACGCCGTACCATTTCTGACACTCTTTTGGTTGCACAAATATTTAATATTGTAATTGCTGCCCTCTTTTTCTTTTTTGTTCCTATTTATGGTATCGCACCAAAAACAGTGCTCCTTATATATTTGTGCGTTTCTTTTTTGTTTGTGCTTTTTTGGCGCGCATTCCTTTTTCCACTCCTTGGACTTAAAAAAACTGACGCAGCAATTATGATTGGATACGGTCCAGAGGTAGACGAATTAGTACAAGCTCTCATGCGGGCTCGCTTTGCGCCCGCTCGCATTGAGGTAGTGGTCGACCCCAATAGCCCATCACTTTCAAAACAAATAGCAACTGCGGTTGCAGAGGTGAATCCGCGTTTTATCATTGCTGATTTTGCTGATCCCCGCGTTTCACCATCCCTGCCCGGACTTTATAATTATTTAGCTCAAGGAATCCGTTTTTTTGATGCTGCAACACTGTATGAAGATGTGTTCGGTCGTGTGCCTCTACGCGAAGTGAGCCAAGAATGGTTGGCACGTAATGTGTCTATTTATGCTCGCGGCTGGTATGACATTGTTAAGCGTATAGTCGACAGTTTTCTTGCTGTTGTTGGGGGCATTATTTCACTCCTAGTATATCCATTTATAATTTTAGCAATTAAAATCGAAGATGGGGGTCCTGCATTTGTTGCACTTGAACGCGTTGGGCAGTCGGGTAAAACGATACACATGTACAAATTTCGTAGTATGACAGGAAACGACGGAGGCAACTACGGTCCAGGCGGTGTCACCAAATTGTCTGTCACAAAAGTGGGGAAGTTCCTGCGCCGGACTCGTCTTGATGAACTCCCACAATTTTGGAATATGTTTATTGGAGATATTTCTTTTGTGGGTCCCCGGCCAGAGACGCCTGCATTGGTTGCCGTGTATGAAAAAGAAATTCCGTACTATGGGGTGCGGCATCTTATTAAACCAGGACTTTCAGGTTCGGCACAGCTCTATTACCACGGCGACCCACACGGGGCAGTAGATGTAGAGTCTACAAAAATGAAATTATCTTACGATCTTTTTTACCTCAAACACCGCTCACTCACACTTGATCTTTCAATTATTATTAAAACAATTCGTCGCTTGCTCATGCGCACAAATGCATAATATGCTTCAAAAAGTAATAGTAACGGGTGGTGCTGGTTTCTTAGGCTCACACTTAGTGCCTGCGCTTTTACACGAGGGCTACGAGGTGCATGTTATAGACTCGCTCGTTGCAGGAAAAAAAGATAATGTGCCCAAGGGGGCAACTCTCCATGAGTTTGATATTCGAGATAAAGCAAAACTCAGCGAACTTTTTAGATCTCTCGGAGAAATTGCGTATCTTTTCCACCTGGCCGCTCTGCCACGAGTGCAATTTTCCATTGATTCGCCGGAGGAAGCTCATGATGTAAATGTTAATGGTACGTTTGCAATACTTCTGGCTGCCAACGAGGCGGGTGTAAAAAAAATTGTATACTCAGCCTCAAGTTCGGCGTATGGCGACCAAACAATTTTTCCTCTCCATGAAGATTTGAAGCCTATGCCCATGAGCCCATACGCACTCCATAAATATATGGGCGAACACTATTGCCGTATTTTTTCACTTGTGTATGGTCTCCCTACATTGTCACTGCGTTACTTCAACTTGTATGGTCCAAACGCCGACCCAAACGGCCCATATGCACAGGCTATCATCAAGTTTATTGATCAACGTCGGCAAGGCAAACCAATTACAATTACCGGCAATGGTGAACAGACGCGCGACGTTGTGCATGTGCGCGATGTTGTGCGAGCCAATGTATTGGCTGCCACTTCAAGAGTTGGAAATGGCGAAGTGATAAACATTGGCTCGGGCCGCGAGTATTCGGTCAACCATGTTGCAGCGATGATTGGTGGAGAGAAAGTGCATATAGAGCCACGAATCGAGCCTCGTCGAAGTTTGGCCGACATCACAAAAGCAAAAGAGCTCCTAAATTGGGAGCCCACGATTTCAATTGAAGAGGGGATAGCAGAATTAAAGCAGCTTCACGATATTTCATGATTGTTGATGGCAAAAAAATAGCAGCAGAAATTCGGGAAGAGCTTCGAGTGGAGATTTCAAAACTTGGCTTCGTGCCGCGGCTCGGGTTCATACGAACTGGTGACGACCTGGTTGCTCAAAAATTTGTTGAGATGAAAAGTCGCACTGCCCAAAAATTGGGCGTAGAGGTAGAAGAGTTTTTATTGCCTGCAAATGCAGATACAAAATTTGTTGTAGATGCTGTAGAGGCTATGGCCGCGCGAACCCATGGCATGTTGGTGCAGATGCCACTTTCTCCTGCTATTGATACTGAAGAAGTGTTAAGGAATGTGCCAATTGAAAAGGATGTGGATGCTATGGGTATGCGCTCTGGCCAATTGGTGCTCACCCCCGTTGTTGGAGCGTTTGCAGAAATTGTGTGCCTCGAGCACTACGAACTCTCTGGAAAAAAAGCCGTTGTTGTTGGGGTTGGCAAGCTTGTGGGGCTTCCGGCAATTGAGTGGCTTCGCAAAGCGGGTGCAGAAGTGACTTTGCTCACGCAAAAAGATGGCGAGTTGGCGCCGTATACAAAACAGGCAGATATCATTGTGCTTGGGGCAGGGAAGCCTGGCATTCTCACACCCGATATGATCAAGCCAGGTGTTGTTATTTTCGATGCGAGCACCTCCGAGTCTGACGGAGCCCTCAAAGGCGACGCCGACCCAGCGTGCGCCGATCTCGCCTCAATGTTCACCCCCGTTCCCGGCGGCATCGGCCCCATAGCAATTGTTATGATTTTTAAAAATCTTTTAACGCTTAAAAAATTACAAAGATAATGTTTTGACAACTAGCACACTTTTGATACACTTTCGTTATGGCTACAACAAAACAACGAATAAATATAAGCGTTACCAAGGAGACGAGTGAAATGCTAAAAGCTCTTGCTAAACGCGACCAAGAGCCTGTGGCTACTAAAGCCGGCGCGCTTCTTGAATTTGCACTCGAGCTTGAGGAAGACCGAATGTTATCGGCGTTCGCAGAGGAAAGAATGAAAAACTTTAAAGGCCCTTGGATAAGTCGCGAAAAAGTATGGGGCAAGGACAAAGGTACGAAATAACGTACCATCCTTTAGTGGTCGACGAGGTTGCAAGCCTCGACTCCTTTTGGCATGAACAAATTTTAGAAGCTATTGAAAACAAATTGCTTCTCATGCCAGAAGTATTTGGAAAGCCGCTTCGAAACTCGCTTGCAGGATTTCGAACAATGCGTGTTGGTGACTACAGAGTCATATTTGAGATCAAAAAGAAAGTTATTTATGTCATTTCAATACGTCATCGCTCAGACGGGTATAGAGGGATTGAAAAAAGGAAATAATAGAAATGATTTTTGTCAACTCTTTCTGTTAAGCGATTTCCTTGGTATGCTCGTCTGTAATGTTCGCTTTGAGGTATAGTGCAGTTTTAGTTTTGGTAACCGCCATTTTGGTCGGGGCTTTTGTCTATTTAGCACATGGTCGCTTTGCCTTCAAGCTTGGCCTCGACCTTTCGGGAGGGACTCACTTGGTATACACCGCGGATACTTCTAAGTTACCAGCCGGACAAGTTGTTGACTCTATGAACGCGCTCCAACAAGTGATAGAGCGCCGAGTTAACGCTTTCGGTGTTGGCGAGCCAATCGTCCAAACGCAGCAAGGCGGCGCTTTGGGTAATGGTGGTTACCGTCTCATTGTCGAACTTCCTGGTGTTACTGACGTAAATAAAGCGGTTGCAATGATAGGTTCCACGCCTACTTTGGAATTTAAATTAGTGAAGCAAGGGTTAGCTTCGACCACATTACTCACCAATACGGACGGCTCGGCAAATACAGATGCTTTTGAAGATACAGGGCTCACTGGTAAATATCTTTCGTCAGCGGCACTCCAGTTTGGAAGTGGCTCGGGCGCGCTCCAGTCCAACCCTGTGGTGTTGGTCAATTTTAATGCGGAAGGTACCAAACTCTTTTCAGACATAACCGGCAAAAATGTGGGGCGAGCGATGGGCATTTTCCTAGATGGCAAACTCCTCTCAGCCCCAGTTATACAAGTACATATCGAAAACGGCAGTGCCATTATCTCGGGCAACTTTACCGCTACCGAAGCCAAGGTTCTTGCTACCAACCTCAACCTCGGTGCGCTTCCTGTGCCCATAGCCTTAGCCTCGACCGATTCAATTGGCGCGACCTTGGGGGAGCAAGCAACTAAAGCAGGTGTTCGTGCGGGGATTATCGGATTTATTGCCCTCGCTATATTTATGATATTTTGGTATCGGCTTCCGGGCGTGGTCGCGGTAGTTTCGCTTTTCATTTACTGCGTGTTGATGCTTGCGCTGTTTAAACTTATTCCCGTGGTACTCACGGCAGCGGGCATAGCAGGCTTTATACTTTCGGTCGGGTTGGCGGTGGATGCAAACATACTTATCGCTGAGCGCGTAAAAGAGGAATTGGCTGGAGGTAAGAATTCCACCTTGGCAATTCGAGATGGTTTTGCACGCGCATGGAACGCTATCCGCGACTCAAATATTGCTCACGTTATTGCTGCCGTGATTCTCTTTTGGTTTGGCACCTCACTCATTAAAGGGTTTGCATTGGTGTTTGGTTTGGGGGTTATTGTGTCCCTCCTCTCCGCTATCACCATTTCCCGTACCTTCTTGCTGGCGTTGGGTATCAACGCTCAATCAGCCGTGGGTCGCTTCTTACTTCGCTCAGGTCTTAAAAAGTAATATGTCTAATTTCAAAAAAAACGTATATAATTTTTTACTACTGCCGGGAGTCATTTCCTTGCTCGCACTTTTTGCTATTTTGACCTGGGGGTTAAGGCCGGGTATAGACTTGGCTGGGGGCTCGCTCTTGCAGGTGTCCTACCCAAAAGGTCGCCCACCTATCGAGCAAGTACAAGCGCTAGCATCCAAACTTAATTTTGGCGAAGTTCGTGTGCAGCCAACGGGCACGAACGGCTATCTTTTGCGTCAGCGAGACTTGTCACCCCAAGAAAAAACGCAATTTGAAACGGTGCTTGGAGGTTTAGGCGAAGTACACGAAGACCAATTTAGTACGGTGGGCCCTATCCTCGGCCAAGAACTACTGCGAAAAGCACTAATCGCACTAACTTTGGTGACACTCTGTATCATCCTTTTTATCGCCTTCGCTTTTCGCCACGTTTCAAAGCCTGTCGCATCATGGAAGTATGGAGTTATAGCTATTGTCACCCTCCTGCACGATGTGCTTATTCCTGTTGGACTCTTTGCTTTCCTTGGATTTTCAAGGGGAGCCGAAGTTGACACACTCTTTGTGGTGGCGCTCCTTACCATTTTAGGTATTTCAATTAACGACACTATTGTGGTGTTTGACCGAATCCGCGAAAACTTAGCGCTCAATGAGTTACGCAATCGCCGCGAAGAATATGCTGACGTAGTAGGGCGCTCTATTGTACAAACGCTCGCTCGCTCAATCAACACTTCGCTCACTGTTGTGATTGTGCTCCTAGCACTCTTCTTTGTCGGTCCAATTGCCACCAAAGATTTCTCTCTCACCCTTATCGTCGGTATGATCGCAGGAACGTACTCCTCTATATTCCTAGCCGCACCACTCCTCGTAATTTGGGAAAAATGGTCCCGCGACCACACCGCTGCAAAAGCAAAATAAAATGATACTAGGTATCACGGGTACTAACGGGGCGGGGAAGGGGACTGTTGTAGATTTTCTTGTAAGTGAAAAAGGATTTAATCACTTTTCTGCGCGCGCTTTTATAACGCAAGAGGTTGTACGCCGAAGTTTGCCGGTCGACCGAACCCATATGCGCGAAGTTGCAAATGATTTACGTAAAGCTCACGGGCCCTCATATGTTGCCGAGCAATTGATGGCGCAGGCTCTTGTCGCAAAAGGGAATAGTGTTGTAGAGTCTATTCGCACCCCAGGCGAAGCTAAATATATCAAGTCACAAGGCGCGATACTATGGGCAGTTGATGCGGATACACCAATTCGGTACGAGCGTGTACAAAAACGCATGTCCGAAACTGATAAAGTCACGTTTGACCAATTTAAAGAATTTCAAGAAAAAGAATTACATGGCACAGAAGAATGGGATATGAACGTTTTTGCAGTGATGAAAATGGCCGACCATATTTTTATAAACGACAGCACGCCGGAAGATTTGTTTGAGCAAGTAGAAAAAGTGCTCACCTCTACCATAGAGAGTTAGCAGCATCGTGTGACCAAAATCCAACACTATTGTTCCCACTACTACAACCCCCGTCTACCGCTGTGCCACAATGGCCAGTAGGAATAACTGCCTGATCAAAATTATTCATATTCTCGGGTCGCTTCCAAGACATGAGGACGTAGTTGAGGCCATCAGAGGTATATATATATCCAGCATCACTGCCATTAGCCGGACCCGAAGGGTCTATAAAAGAATTTTTGCTTGTGTATGGCTTTAGAGCAGTAAGAAGTGTGGCGTTATATGCTGCTTGGGTAGAATCGAGGCCCGTCCATTGAGCTGCACCAACTGTGTTTGAAGTTTTAGGATAATACCCGTGATCAACCGCGTATTGGTCTATACCCACTCGTATTTGTTGGAGGGTGGCAAGTCGTTGAGCGTCGCGACCTCGAACGCGCGCGCCCATAAGTGAGATGGTGACGACAGTCCCCAGCACCCCCATAATGGCAATAACTGTCACTATTTCAATGAGTGTAAAGCCGTGCGGTACTCTTTTCATAAACTCTATAGTACCACTTATTTTAAGGGTCAAAAATCCTTAGTGCACCTATATCGCTACAATTTTGTTCTTGACACTAAGTATACTCAAATGTATATTTTAGTATATGGCAATTTATACTATACTTAATATAAAAACAGAGAAAAAGCTTAAAGAAGAGGCTAAAAAAGTTGCTGGGGAGCTTGGTGTACCTCTGAGTACCGTCATGAATGCTTTTTTAAAGCAGTTTGTGCGAGATAAAGAAATTACTCTTTCAGTCAATTCATATCGGCCAACTCCATACCTAGAAGCAATTTTAGAAGAGGCTCAAGCAGAGTTTGAGGCAGGGAAGGTAAAGAAGTTTAAAACTGCTGATGAATTTTTAGCTGACCTCAATAAGCTGTAAAAATTGTATGTACCTTGCCCGGAGTACTACGTTTAAAAAGCAGTATCTAAAAATGCCGGTCAAAATACGGAAGCAATTTGGCGAAAAATTAAAACTGTTTTTAGAAGATAAAAATCATCCACTTTTACATACGCATCAGCTAACCGGTAAGTATAAAGGATTACAAAGTTTTAATGTAAACGCGGACGTTCGAGTTGTCTTTCAGATTCGAGACAAAGATACTCTTTATCTGGCAGCCATAGGTTCACATAGTGAGCTGTATAAGTAAAACAAAAGCCGCTACCTCGTTAGAGACGAAGTTTTGGCTTTCGTCCCGCGTGGTAGCGGTTGTAGTTCAGGAACTGATTTTATTTGGGAACACTTCGTTTTTTGAGCCAAACACAGGTTTCCAACGCGTGAGCGGCTTTCCGGTTGAGTCATAGGCTTGAGCACCCATTCGCTTTGTTGAAAGCTCGAAAGTCTCCCAACAGATATCATTAGGAAGCGGTGAGGTCGGAACGTTAGCGATAAAAACCTCTCCATCGCGAAGTTCGGGATGAGAGTAGTTGAAGTTGGCCATGAATAGGAACTCCTTCGTCTCCTTACCTTTAAATACGAAGGGTAGGTACTATGGTTTATATGGCGGCAAACAAGAAAAAACACCTCACGAGTGAGGAGCGGTTCTGCATTGA
>JAYVXU010000053.1:0-11539 GCA_043784925.1 Candidatus Adlerbacteria bacterium | reverse complement strand
TTTCAACGTGTCTCCTGAGCGGAATACGTACATGTGTTTTGGTTGCGGAGAGAAGGGGGATATATTTTCATTTGTGGAACGTATCGAAGGGGTGGATTTCAAAACCGCTCTGGAGGAGCTTGCGCTGAAAGCCGGTGTTAAGCTTCAGCGTAATTTCACAGAGAAACATGAAAATAAGGAGAAGGACGAACGTTTACGCGACGTATGCGAAGCTATAACACGCTTCTATGAAGCACAGCTACAAAAACGTCCGGATGTAGAAGAATATATACGTGCTCGCGGTGTGTCGGACGACTCAAAAAAAATATGGCGGTTAGGCTACGCTAACCCGCGGTGGCAGGAGGGTGGAGATTATTTAAAAGGTTTAGGATTTTCCATGGACGAAATAGTAGAGGCAGGTATTGCTTCTCGCTCGGAGCGTAAACCCGGTGAAGTGTATGACCGTTTTCGTGGGCGTATCATGTTTCCTATAGCAGATGCACAAGGGCGTATCATAGCTTTTTCAGGAAGATTTTTTGAAAAAGTTGAAGGTTCTCGGGAAGAATCTGAACCGGCTAAATATGTAAATAGTCCGGAGACTGAGTTGTTTAAAAAATCAAAGGTTATGTATGGCTTTGATAAAGCCAAAAATGCTATACGCAAAGTCGACTGTGCCTTGCTTGTTGAGGGTCAGTTTGATCTTGTCCTGGCGCACCAGTCAGGCTTACCGTTTAGTGTCGCTATCTCAGGTACTGCATTTACGCCGGAGCACTTGTCACTTCTAGGTAGGCACACCAAACGCTTAGTGTTAGCACTCGATGCCGACCAGGCGGGCATTCGCTCCGGACTTAAAAGTGCACACATGGCGCTCCAAGCGGGGTTTGATGTCAAAGTTCCCACATTTCCTTTCGGGAAAGACCCCGCAGATCTTGCAAAAGAAAATCCCGAGCTTCTTAAAGCTGCAATTCGCACCTCAAAGACTGCCGTCGAGTTTTTCCTGGAAACATTGCGGGGTGGGGTCGTGAGCCCCGGTCCAAAAGTCGATTCGGAACGTATGTATAAAAGAGCAGTAGAAACTCAAGTGCTGCCGCTTATCGTCGCTATACGCAGTAAAATTGAGCAAGAACATTTTATCCGCATAGTAGCCCGTGCGCTCAATGTGTCAGAAGATGCTGTACGAGCGGAAGTAAGTAAACACCCAACGCTCGATACGACGAGCGTGACAGAGCCTTCAGTGCCAAAAATAATAGAGAACGACACAATTGTTTTGGAACCGTGGGAGAAAAAAGCGGCAATGCTCCTTTCGTCTTTTGGTTCCGAGACAGAACATATACACAAGCTTACGTCTTTAGTGGGAGGTGAAAAAATAACCGATTTGCAAGCTCGCATACAAGAAAATGTTGAAGTGTGGAGATTCAAATTTGAAGCAGAATTGAGCGAACTTAGTTCAGATGTAATAGCGGGAGATATGCTCCGGGATATCGAAAAAGTAGTTGAGAAAGAGCGACTGAGGCGAAAATTTCAATAATGACGCAGGTGATAAAGGGATTTGGCTCTACGGGTATTCAAAGAAAAAACGGTTGTGCTTTTGAGTTTATTAGGATATAATACTTCCAACTAAGTAATGGCAAAAACCAAAAAGTCAACTCCCCCTAAAAGCGGGAAGGATATTAAGAAGTCGGCTGCCCCGGCTTCTAAAAACGTGGTCGCAAAAGCAAAAAAGTTTCGTGACAGCGCTGCAAAAAGACGCGCTACACTTGTACCAAGCGCTAAGTCAAAAATTACTCCTTCAAAAACCTCAGGCAAAGCGCCTGCAGTAAGTAAGTCCACTCGGGGAATGAATGAGCGTGATAAAAAGGCTGAAGGCCTCATGGCACGCGGTCGTCAAAGTGGGTTTATAACCTATGACGAAATTCTAAAAGCTTTTCCAACTATTGAAACTGATGTTAATTTCCTCGAAGAGTTGTACGACAAGTTTTCAACAGCCCATATTGATGTCTTGGAAGGAGGCGGCATGCTCGAGATAGTAGAAGAGACTCCCGAGAAAGGCTATGCACGTTCTGACTCTCAGTACGACTCGATCCAGATGTATTTACGCGAAATTGGTAGGTACCCACTTCTTAATGCTCAAATGGAGCGTGATTTTGCAAAGCGCATTGTCGAAGGGGATGAAGAGGCACGCAACTTACTTGCCCGCGCCAACTTGCGCCTTGTGGTATCGATTGCCAAAAAATATGTTGGTCGCTCGCCAGACCTCACTCTCCTTGATCTTATTCAAGAAGGTAACCTCGGCCTTTTTAAAGCAGTAGATAAATTTGACTACACGAAGGGATATAAATTTTCGACATATGCTACTTGGTGGATTCGACAGGCTATTACTCGCGCACTCGCCGACCAAAGTCGCACTATCCGCATTCCTGTCCACATGGTTGAAACGATTGCAAAATATAAGCAAGTTTCCCGCCGACTTTCACAAGATTTAGGACGCGACCCATTAGCTGAAGAAATTGCGCTTGAGATGGGTGTTGAAGTCGACAAAATATATCAAATAGAAAAAATTGATCAAGATACAGTCTCGTTGGAAAGTCCTGTTGGTGACGATAGTGAGGATGGTAAGTCTGTGTTGGGTGACTTTATTAAAGATGATAAAATCCTCTCTCCCGACCAAGAAGTTGCACGCCGTATTTTGGCCGACCAACTTAAGGAAATCCTCGAAGAACTTTCTCCCAAAGAGCGAGAAATATTGAAGCTCCGCCATGGTCTTGAAGATGGGATATACCACACACTCGAAGAGGTTGGTAAGAAGTTTGGTGTGACGCGCGAGCGAATTCGCCAAATCGAAGCGAAAGCTCTAGAGCGTATCCGAACGCACGACAAAGCAAAACGCCTCCGCAGCTACTAATCTTTTGAAAAAGGTTTTATATAGAAAAGGACGATTATCATATCAATGGTAATCGTCCTCATTCGTTGTGTGACTTTGGTATACTAGCCCTTACTATGGCAGCTAAAACTTTTCAATCACTCTACCGAAAATTAAATTCCGAGCAAAAACAAGCAGTCGACACTATTGAAGGTCCTGTTATGGTAATTGCGGGGCCTGGTACTGGTAAAACCCAAATTCTGACTCTCCGAATTGCAAATATTTTAAAAAAAACAGACACACCGCCAGATGCAATTTTAGCGCTCACTTTTACGGAGTCGGCGGCCTACGCAATGCGCAAACGTCTTGTTGAGATTATTGGGAGCCCTGCGTACCGGATACGTATACATACATTCCACGGTTTTTGTAATGATATTATTCAACGTTATCCTGAAAGTTTTCCTCGTATTATTGGGGCGCAAAGTTTAATTGATATAGACAAAATTTTGCTTATGCAAGATATTATTGCAACGTCTCCCCTCACTCGGTTGCGCCCGTTTGGTGACCCCTTTTATTATCTTCATGCTAGTTTGCAGGCAATCAGTCAATTAAAACGCGAAAATATTTCAGTAATTGAATTCGCAGAATCTATTTTGAGAGAGCGGGATAGAATACACGCTCTTCCAGACCTCACACATTTGAAAGGGGCGCATAAGGGTAAAATTAAAGGCGCGTATCAAACCGAGCTCGACCGGTTGGAGAGAAGTGACGAACTACTTCTTTTGTACCGCCGCTATGAAGAAGAATTAGCCACGCGTCGATTGTATGACTTTGAAGATATGATTCTTGAAGTTGTCCGCATGTTACACTCCGACCAAGAGTTTCGGTTGCGTATCCAAGAAGAATTTCTGTACCTCCTAGCGGACGAGCATCAGGATGCAAATAATGCTCAAAACAGACTGCTTGAGCTTTTGTCGTGTTATCACGATTCACCAAACCTTTTTATTGTGGGGGACCAAAAGCAAGCAATCTATCGCTTCCAAGGAGCATCTCTTGAAAACTTTTTGTATTTTAAAAAACTCTATCCGGAGGCTACTCTTATTTCACTCAAAACCAACTATCGCTCGCATCAGGGAATACTTGACGCGGCCCATGCACTTATAACCACTAACCAGCCCCCTGGAGCGGCCGAGGTAGAGCTTGTTGCCGCAAAGGGCGTGTCATCGTTCGCATCGGTTCGACTTTTACAATTTGCACAACCGGACACAGAGTGGTTGTATGTGGCGCATGATATTCGAAAGCTTATTGACCAGGGTGTGGAGCCTCACGAAATTGCGGTGTTATATAGGAAAAATAGCGATGCAAAATTTGTAGCCGAAGCCCTTGAAAGAGTCGGTGTACCATTTGTGATCGAGTCTCAGGAAAATGTGCTTGAAGATCCGGAGATTAGAAAGGTAACGACATTCATGCGGGCGGTATCGAAGTTTGGCGAAGAGTCGGTGTTATTCGAGCTCCTCCATGCTGATTTTTTGAAAGTCACCCCACTGGATATGTATAAGTTGGCTCGCTATCGTATGCGAGAAAAAATATCCCTTATAGATATACTCTCTTCACCTGCACATTTGAGAAAAGCCGGGGTAGGAAAGCCAGCCCAACTCCGAAAATTATATTCGCTCCTCACTTCCTTTGCGACCTTAGCGCGCAATCGCCCGGCCCTTGAGGCTCTTGAACACATGCTCGATGAGTCAGGGTATATTGCACATATTCTTTCACTCCCTGCTGCAATTGAAAAATTAGCAAAACTCAACGGTCTTGTAGATACATTTAAGGAAGCAGTTGCAGCTCACCATGCCTACACCCTTTCTGATTTGGTTGAATATATAGCACTTTTGGAGCGGTACAGAGTATCGGTTCGAAAAGATGTCGAAGTGCTGTCTCCTGAGCGTGTCCGACTCATGACGGCACATCGCTCAAAGGGTTTGGAATTTAATTATGTCTATGTACTCGGGCTCCAAGAAGGTCATTGGCAAGGGCGCGGGAGCCGTACTCATTTTTACTTACCTTTTGCCACCCCCAGAAACGAAATTGAGGAAGATGCAGACGATAGGCGCCTTTTGTATGTGGCCCTTACTCGAGCCCGAACTCTGGTGAGTATTTGTTTTGCTGGTACGAAAGCAGATGGAACGTCGGCTCTTCCTTCTCAATATGTAGAAGAAATTATGTCGCGTCTTGAGAAGGAAGATGTGAGTGCGTTTGAAGCTGCGCTTTCACCTGTGGCATTACTTGAACCTCGGTACCCTGCGCACCACTCAGTTAAGGATAAACTCTTTTTAAATGAATTATTTGTAGATCAAGGTTTGTCCGTAACTGCGCTTAATAACTATCTTCGTTGTCCTTGGCAATATTTTTATGCCAACCTTCTGCGTATACCGAAAGCCCCTGACAAGTATGCGCTTTTTGGTAATGCTATACACCGCGCTCTGCGGGAGTTATACGAAAGTGTGGAGAGGGGCTTCACACTCACACAACAAGAATTTTTGGATCGTTTTACACTTGCAGCGCAACGGGAGCCTTTCTCGCAACTGGATTTGCAAGAAGCGCTTGCAAAAGGGTCAAAAACACTAACTTCCTATTACGAGCGCTACAAGGAGACGTGGGGAGCGCAAACTCTTAGCGAGTTCAAAATTAATACACTATTTCCAATTCCAGGGCTGTGTATTATTCCAATTCGTGGCATTTTAGATCGCGTGGAATTTACGGATGGGAGTGGGGTGACTGTATATGACTACAAAACTGGTAAGCCCAAGTCGCGAAACGAAATTGAAGGGTCCACAAAGTCGAGTCGTGGGGAGTATAAACGCCAACTCAATTTTTATAGCCTGCTTCTTTCCCTGTATGAAAAAGGTAAGTGGCGTATGGAAAAAGGGGTTATAGACTTTATTGAGCCCGACCCGAAAGGGAAGTTCCATCGAGAGTTATTTTATATAGAAGACTCTGAGGTTTTGGAACTTCAAGCAACACTTACAAAAGTTGCAGAGGAGATATATAATTTATCTTTTTGGAATATTCGCTGTGGCAGTCATGACTGCGACTACTGTGCACTTCGCAATATGATGCTTGAGCCCAAAAAATACAAGAGCAAAAAAACAAAAGTAAAATCCGACAAATAGAGTTTGTCGGATTTTACTTTAAATGAAGAGGTGTGCTTAGTGAGTCGCTGGAGGAGTAGCAGGGGAGGTTGAAGTTGCGCCCGGGCCTCCTGGAACTTGAGCAAGTACGGTGTCTATTGCTGCGCGCATAGAGTCGTATGGTTGGTTACCTTGGAGCACCACCGCATCACTGCCAACCATAATTAGGATAAACGGAGTACCTTGGCCACCTGCTGCAATTGCTTCAGTGTAACTGTCATTTATTTTTTGGGAGTATTTGCCACTACTGAGACACGAATTAAATGTATCAACGTTAAGTCCAGTCGACTGTGCAATTTTCGGGAGTTGAGCCAAATCAAGTCCGTTGTCAGACGGGGTGACCGCATACACTTGGTCGAGGTATCTAAAGAAGGCAGCGTCTCCTCCTTGGTCTGCTGCACACTCTGCGGCCTCAGCTTCTTTAGGAGCTTTTGAGTGAATTTGTGCAAGAGGGAAGGCACGGTAGACCCAAGCTACTTTTCCCCCGGTGCCATAGAAGTCCATGACCTGATGCATCGTAGCATTAAATAATTTACAGTGTGGGCACTCAAGATCGGCATACTCAATGACCTTAACAGGTGCTGAAGGGTTGCCCAAAATATGGTCGACTTTAACGTCATAGGCGCGCTTAGTTGTTTTGGCAGGGTCACTCGGGGTTGTGCCCGAGCCTGATTTGCCCACTAGAAATACTGCCCCGGCAATAAGTGCCCCGGCAATCACAATAGTCATAGGTAATACGTATTCGCTTTTCATTCCTCTTGTTTAGTTAAAAATAGTTAGTAATTAAGCCCTGGAACGTGAATGAAAGTAGTATAACATATCACTTACAGGAGACTAGCCTTAAAGTAGAACCATTAAAACGGTAGGGTATAGGTGATGCCGGGGGAGTCTTCGACAACTTCCCATTTGCTGGGGTTTAGTTTGACTTCGCGAACTCCGTCAAAGTCTTTGTACTTAAGAGATTTATTCTTTTTTGCATACTCATAAATTTCTTTTGTCACTTTGACGTCGTCTTCACAATATTCCTGCAGCAAGTCGAGCTTACCTTCTGCAAACCATTTGACTGCGTCAAGTCCGTGGGCAATTTTTCCTTTACCAAGTGTAGCTTCGGCAATGTTGTCGAGTTTAAGTCTTCGGCCTAATACGTTTCGGATTTCCTTTAAAAGATCGACGCTTTTGATCCGAGTTAAATCTCCGGGGTAGTATTTGTTGAGGATAGGAATGTCAAAGTGGTCGGAGTTGTACCCGATAAGAATATCTGCGCGCTCCAGTATGCCCCACAATTTTGGTAGGTCGTCTTTAAAGTAACTGGAAAATTTATTAGTTTGAGAATCATGAATACTAACAATAGTGAGCTCTTGCGCAGCAAAATCAAAAACCCCGCTTGTGCTGGTGTCTCCTGTCGTTTCTATATCAAAAACAATTCTTCTCATGCGAATTTGTCGAATTCGTGCCGCGTCAACGTCCACTAGGACGCGGCCCTGGTCCTCCGATGTTGTTTGTTACCCAACCGGCGCGGCCATGGTCAAAGAGTTAGTGCTAAAGTACTGTACTAATTGAGCTCTCTCAAGAATCATTTCTTCCCCCGTACTCAAATCTCGAACTTTAATCTTGTCCGAGTTTTCCTCATCTTCTCCAATAACAATGAGGAAAGGGATTTTGTGTTTAGTCGCCGCTTTAATTTGGTCAGCAAGTTTTTTATCTGCAAAATCCATCGCTGTGTTAACCAGTCCCTCGCGCAACTCTTTAGCAATTGATAAAGCAAAAGGAATACGGTCATGGTCGGTCACAGCTATGTAGACTTTAGTTGGCGGAATAAAAGGAGGAAGCAGCTGGCGCACTGACAAAAAATTTTCGATTGTAGCGTCCCCCATACCAAACCCAATCCCAGTAATTGGCTCCTCATCAAACATTGCAGTTAAATTGTCATAGCGCCCCCCACCGAACAGTGCTCGATTATTGTCTGGGTGCGTGTCAAAGAGTTCAAATACAACGCCAGTATAGTAATTGAAGCCTCGTACAATACTTGGGTCAAATACTGCGTTGGTAACTCCCTGTTCCGAAAGGATTATGAGTACTGTTTTCACATCTTCTGGAGGATTTTCGCTTGAGAGGAGGCCCAAGTCTACCCCCAGTTCCTGCAGCCCCGCCTCAAAGTCTTGTTGAGGTATTTTAGCTTTGCGGTCCAAGAGCGCCAGGAGTTTGCGACCCTGCTCTTCTGTAAGTTCATTCTTCTCAATAATAGAGTCTAAGTACGCACGACTTCCAAGTTTGATAGTAAAATCTGTTTCGTGGGCGCCAAAAGCTAGCATTAGGTCGTGGGCTACCAAAAGTATTTCAGCATCTGCTGCGGGCGATTTTGAGCCAAATAAGTCTACGTTTAATTGCCAATGTTCCCGTAGTCGCCCGCGTTGAGGCCTCTCATATCGAAACAGATTAGGTATTGAAAATAAACGAAGAGGGAACCCGAGTTCGCGCCTGCGACCGGCAACCATACGCGCCACAGTTGGGGTCATTTCTGGTCGGAGGGTGACTTCGCGACCACCTCGGTCGGTAAATGTATAAGTTTGTTCGTTTATAATTTCTTCATTTTCAGCACCTTTCGATTTATACAAATCTGATGGTTCAAGCGCAGAGGCGTGATATTCTACATATCCAAATTTCTGTACAGCCTGCCTGCAGGTAGCAAAGAGATAATTAAGAAATGCCTGGTCTTGGGGGTAAAAATCACGTACTCCTTTGTATGGCTCAACAGATAATTTATTTTTTTTAGCCATAGATTTTGCCCTTGAAGGCAATACAGAGTATTCTAACAGAAAATGACTGTATGGACGATATGATGAATGAAATTGAAATAAAACCAAAACGTGCGGGTGGCAGAGTCCTTAACCTCTACAAAAACCTCTGTGAGACGCCTCGCGAGCGTCTGGATCGATTACGTATAGAAAGGCCGGAGTATGCCCATGAAGTATTGTCCTACGCGGGCAGGTTAGACCCAATGGCAGAAGGGGTTCTGTTGGCGCTTGTAGGAGCGGCAAATACACAACGAGAGACATATTTAAACATGAGCAAAGAATATGTACTTGATGTGTTGTTTGGGTTTTCAACTGACACCTATGATATTTTGGGTCGTGTGATGGAAGCGGGAGACCCAGTTGGAGTAACCAGATCAACAATTGAACAAGGTTTGAATGAGTTTCGAGGCTCAGTTGACCAAGAGTACCCTCCGTATTCGTCTAAAACTGTTGATGGGAAATCTCTATTTGAGTGGGCTCGCTCTAGTATGCTGAGCTCAATAACCATGCCCCGAAAAGTGGTTACTATCCACGACATTACTATCGACTCTATGTATAAGTTGAGCGAAAAAACGCTAATTAATTACATCGAACAGCAGGTAGTAAAAGTAAATGGTGATTTTCGACAAGATGAGATTATACAAACCTGGGGCCGTAATCTTCGCAAATCAGGTGACCGCGACTTTCCTTGCGTCACTATTAAAATCTCCTGTTCCTCGGGAGTGTACGCTCGCTCAATTGCGCACGGGCTAGGCAAAAATTTGGGAGTGCCTGCGCTCGCACTCCACATCCTTCGCACCAAGGTAGGGGACTACGCCGTCGAAAAAAGCCTTAAATAAGCGTTCTTTTCCACGTTATTGGTGCCGCCCCCTACTTTTTTACTAAGCCTACTTAAACGGGAAACACGACCTCTTCAAGTTTCAACACCCTACCTTCTATCTGAGCTCTGTTTTCAACCTCATTATCTATACGTCGACCAAGGCCGTCGATTTTGCTATTTGTTTTTTCAAATTCAGCATCCATTCTTTTTTCAAGTCTATTTTCTACTGCAGTCAGCTCTGTCTTAGTCACCATATTCTCTTCCATATAATCTTTGATAGAAATTACTATTTCCATAAGATCTTCAATATTTTTAGAATTTTTAACTGTTCCTTCCATAGTATGAATTTATATGACTTATAAAAAGTTGCCAGTTGCTACCAATCAAGTTCTCCGGTTTTGTATTCTGTGACGCGAGTCTCGAAAAAGTTTTTCTCTTTTGGCATGTCTATAATTTCTGACATCCAAGGGAAAGGGTTGTCCTTATGATATTGGCGCTCAAGCCCAATGCGCTCAAGCCTACGGTCTGCAATATGCTCCACATATTGTTTAACAGTTGTTGGGGTAAGGCCTACGATACCTCGAGGTAAGGCGTCGTCCGCATACTTTTTTTCAAGTTCAACGCCACGCATAATGTTGGTTGTCAATTCTTTTTTAAACTCAGCAGTCCAGATCTCTGGGTTTTCTTGCACGATGGTGTTGATGAGGTCAGCACCAAAGCTCAGGTGCACTGATTCGTCACGCAAAATAAATTGGAATTGCTCACCAATTCCTACCATGCGGCTTTTTCGAAGCATAGAAAGCATCATCACAAAGCCAGCATAAAAGAAGATTCCTTCCATGATGACATAGTATCCCACAAGGTCGTGGACAAAACGTTGGATGTTTTCGGTCCCCACGGTAGTAAAGCTCGGGTCGAATACATTTTTAGTCATCTCGACTACAAATGCATCCTTTTCATGTATAGAAGGTACATTTTCGTACATTTGGTAAATCTCGTCTGGATTAAGACCAAGTGTATCGCAGCAGTAAATGAAGGTGTCAGTATGTACTGCTTCTTCGTAGGCTTGGCGCAAGATGTATTGCCTGGCTTCCGGGTTTGTTATGTGTCTGTAGACCGCAAGTACAAGATTGTTTGCAGTCAAAGATTCTGCGGTAGAGAAAAATCCTAAGTTCCACAGGATCATCCGACGCTCGTCCTCTGAAAGAGCTCCTGGTTTCTTCCATAATTCAACATCTTGCTGCATGGATACTTCTTCAGGAACCCAATTGTTTGCAACTCCTTTTTTGTAATAAGTACGCGCCCACTTATACTTCATGGGTAATATTTTATTTGGGTCCGTACTCCCACCTCCATTTATTATTCCGGCTTTCATAATTGTTGAGTGAATTAGTATTAACGAGTGCGCTCTAATATGCGAATACGGCTTTCGTGGTCGACGATTGTAATAGCATCCTTATCTACTGCTTTGGTAACTGTTTCAAGAGTGTCTCGTATTTCGTCCAAAATTTCACCATCAGCTTTTTGCGTTTCTCGTATTTCTTTCATTTCAGATCTCAGAGCATGAAGATGCAAATATACTTGGTCAAAACGTTTAAACTCTTCAAATACCATGTTAAAACGCTCGTTCATACCGTCGAGAATATCTTGATTTGTAGGTTCTTGCTTCGCCATAGATCCTAATTGTATCGCGGGGCAAAAGAAGGGCAAGAAATGTACCCAGCCGGCGTTTTTTTACCCGGGCTGTATAGGGTTGACAGAATATATTTAATACTTTATACTATTGATAGTTCAAAGAGCGTCTCCCTACCCCCTAATACGAAGTCTTGGTAAATTAACTTCTAAAGATTTCACACACTGATGGAACTCTTCTTCCATCATACACTCATACGCAGTC
>JAYVXU010000052.1:0-3677 GCA_043784925.1 Candidatus Adlerbacteria bacterium | reverse complement strand
ATTATGCAGTCACTGAGGACTGTATTGCGTCTGATTCACCCAGCCATAGTGTTGGTGCTCTTCGATTTGGGCCGGACGGCATGTTGTATGTGTCTTTAGGAGAAGGTGCACATTTTGATTATGTTGACCCACGTTCACAGCGCGCGCAAAACGTTGATTCGCTTGCAGGAAAAATTCTTCGTATTAGCCCGGACGGCCATGGCTTACTTGATAATCCGTTTGCAAATGGCACAACGACAACTAATCGTTCAAAAGTTTTTGCGCTCGGTATGCGAAATGCCTATCGTATGAACTTCCGTCCCTCAAATGGATCGCTCTATGCCGGAGATGTGGGTTGGAATACCTGGGAAGCGGTAGATCATATTGTAAAAGGTGGAAATTACGGTTGGCCATGTCGGGAAGCGGGGTATATAAATCCTCCCCAAAATTGTGATGTGAACCCGTACGTTAGCCCTGTCTATGCCTATAACCATAATGGAGGGGGTGCGTCAGTAGCGGCAGGAGCGTTTCCTCTCGTCTACCCAGTGGCATATGCAAACTCCTTTTTTATTGGAGACTATACGCAAAATTGGATCAAGCGAGTTGTTGTAGATAGCAATGACAACTTTGTTGGCGTTCAAGATTTTATGTCGGCTACAGATGGTACCCAAGGGCCTGTTGCCCTGGATTGCGGTCCTGATGGCAATATTTATTTTATTTCAATTTACACAGGTGCTTTAAAACGAATTCTCTACACGACCGGTAACCGTCAACCAATAGCACAGTTATCAGCTACCCCAACAAATGGCCTAGCGCCGCTCACTACTGCTTTTTCTGCTGCTAGTTCTACTGATCCGGATTCTGATCCTCTAACATTTAGTTGGGACTTTGGAGATGGCGCAACTTCAACAGCGGTATCCCCGTCGCATACATACACGACGAACGGTACATATACTGCAGTACTTTCGGTAACTGATGGAAAAGGCGGACTAAATACTAAAAGTATCGCAATAACTGTAGGCAACCGCGCTCCGACGGCAGTCGTTACTTCGCCCATATCGGGGTCTCTCTATCGCCCGGGAGATAGCATTCAACTTTCAGGAAAAGGCCTTGATCCTGAAGATGGGACAATTGTGGCAGCCGATAAGCTCACGTGGACGATTATTCTCCATCACAATACACACATACACGTTCTCCAAACGCTCACCGGTACTAACCCGTCGTTTCCCGCACCTGACCATGCAGGCACAGACATATATACTGAAGTAGTACTAACTGTTACAGATTCGGGAGGACTTTCGAGTTCAAAAAGTGTAAATATATATCTTGACAATAATAATGGTGTCGCAGGAAATCTGATTTTAAACCCCGGTTTTGAAGACGCCGTTGACGGGTCACCGAACTCTCCACAATATTGGAGAAAAGGAGGATACGGAGTCAATGCAACAGACTACACTTATCCGGTCTTGGGTGAGGCGAGTGCAAAAGCAGCACAATTAATGGTAGGTACTTTCACAAATGGAGATGCAAAGTGGATTCATGACCCTGTTTCTGTAACCCCTAATACCGTCTATGTAGTGTCCGGCGCTTATAAGAGTACTGCTTTGTCGGAGTTGCTTATACAAAATGGGTCTGGTGACGGTACGTACACGTACGATACTCTCAATGCTTCGATGCCTATCGCACCTGACTGGAGACATTTTAGTTATCCCTTTACGACACCAACAAACGGTAAAACAGTTACCGCTGCGTTGCTTCTTGCTCGAGTAGGAACGTTAACGATTGATAACTTCTCTATCACAAAAGGCACATCTACACCTGTCACGGATTCAATCCCTCCGGTCGTTACCGTGACTGCTCCGCAAACAGGCGCGGTAGTATCAGGAATTACTGTACTCGTGTCTGCTAATGCGACAGATGCCAGTGGTATAGCAAACGTAAAGTTTTATGTAGACTCTACGCTTATTAACTTAAGCGCTACCTCGCCCTATACATTTAATTGGAACAGCACTTCCGTTGCTGACGGGGTGCATACTATTGTTGCAGTTGCTCGCGATGCGTCTGGAAATGTCGCAACATCGACCGGCACCAGTATCCAAGTTCAAAATCAATCGCAAAGCGTAAACCTTATAACAAATCCATCAGTCGAAATTCTTTCAACAGATACGCCCGGTACGCCTCAGGGTTGGACTACCGATCAGTGGGGAACAAATACGACTACCTTTACCTATCCTGTAGCAGGATTTGATGGAGCAAAAGCAATGAGCGTTAGTATCTCAAACTTTACCGACGGTGATGCAAAATGGTTCTTTGCTAATGTGCCGGTCACCGCAGGAGTTGAGTACCAGTATTCTAATTATTACAAATCGACTATTTCCTCTTCAATAGTAGCCCAGTACACTCTGCGTGACGGGACAGTAACGTATGCTGACATAGACCTAGCCGTACCAGCTGCAGCTGACTGGAGAAAACTAAGCTACAAACTTGTGCCACCGGCAAACGTCGTATCCATGACCGTGCTACACCTGATTGAGGGGGTAGGGACTTTGACGACAGATATGTTTACTCTCACAGCTCCTAGCGCGCCCACGCTACCCTTTAACCTTATTAGGAATGGTGATATGGAAGTGGCAAATGGTGTAGATCCTGCAAATTGGACGCGCGCGGGATATGGCAACAACACCCGCACCTACACATATCCTATTGTTGGGCATGATGGAGGCAAGGCAGTACAAATTTCTATCTCAAACTATGTTGATGGGGACGGGAAGTACACTCCAGAAGCAGTTCCTATGCAATATGGTAAAGAGTATACTTTTAGCGCGTGGTACAAAGGCACGACTATAACTGACGTGATAGGTGAATATATTCTTTCAAATGGTCTTGACCATCACTTCGGAGTAATTAAAGAACTTCCCCCAACGGCTGAGTGGACATTCTTTAGTGCCAAATTTACGCCTCCAAACACTGCGGTTTCCTTCAAACCACTGCACCTTATGAGCACAAATGGTACGTTTGCTATAGACGACGTATCTCTTACCATTACGGGAAATGCAACATCGACAAATGATTTAACTCCGCCAGTGGGACAGATAACTTCACCCGCAGCAGGCACAACCGTGAGCGGCACAGTGACGATACAGGGACAGTCTAGCGATAATGAAGCATTAGCATATGTAATGTTAGCCATAGACGGCACGCCAGTAACAGGAAAGCTTACTCAGGGTCCATACTCATATGTATGGGACACCACTAAATATTCCAAAGGTGCGCATGTGCTCAAAATTACTTCAACCGATATCTCTGGTAACAATTCAGCAAGTTCAATTGTCGTGAACGTAGATAACACCGGCACGCCACCACCACCCACAACTAACAACCTTATTGCCAATCCATCTCTGGAAACAGCCGACATTGCTGGCAATCCGCAAAGTTGGCTGCAAGGAAATTGGGGTACTAACACTGCTGTGTTTAGTTATCCTGTGGCAGGACAAGAAGGAACAAAAGCTGCAAAAATCACTATTACCGCGTATACCTCCGGAGATGCTAAATGGTATTTTACTCCTGTTGCTGTGACCGCCAGCTCTACATACACCTTCTCGAACTACTATCAGTCGACCGTGCCATCTCACGTCACCATTCAATATACAAAAACTGACAGCACTAACTCCTATGTCGAGCTAGGTGTACTCCCTCCT
>JAYVXU010000051.1:0-11828 GCA_043784925.1 Candidatus Adlerbacteria bacterium | reverse complement strand
ACTGCGTATGAGTGTATGATGGAAGAAGAGTTCCATCAGTGTGTGAAATCTTTAGAAGTTAATTTACCAAGACTTCGTATTAAGGGGTAGGGAGACGGAAACTTATCCGTATCGATAATACAATTATTTTTAAATATTGCAATAGGTATTTCTAAGCCTAGCTTATGGTATAGTCTTTTCATATGTCATATACCAGGATTTTGCGATGGGTCCTTTTGTTGGGGCTAAGTCTCGCTTTTTTTATTCCATTTATTCTAGCCGAGGGTACCGGGGGCTTCCAAAATAGCTTTAACGGCTACATTCCGTTTCCCAATATGTTCTTCCCCTTTATTACGGGTAAGAATTTTGCCTTTCGTATACTAGTCGAAGTACTTTTTGGTATATATATTATTTTAGCGCTTCGTGAGCCTAAATATCGCCCAAAATCTTCAAATATTCTCTATGCGGTCGGAGCTTTTGTGTTTTGGGTGGGACTTGCGACTATATTTAGTATCGACCCGATTAAAAGCTTTTGGAGTAACTTCGAGCGTATGGAAGGGTACATCACCATCCTTCACCTTTTTGTCTATTTTCTCATTGTGGGCGCCGTAGTCAGTGTCGAAAATTGGTGGGAGCGACTGTTTCAAATATCCATCGTGTCCTCTATTTTGATGGGACTCTATGCGATGCTCCAGTTGGCCGGAAAAATTTCAATCTCATCGCAGAGTGGTGCTCGTGTCGACACAACCTTCGGTAACGCAATTTATTTGGCAGTATTCATGCTGTTCAATATCTTCATTACTCTCTTTATGCTTGTTCGTTACCGCAAAGTTACCTGGGCTCAAGTGGTGTACGGTGTAGCTCTCGTACTCCAGGTTGCGACACTTTACTTTACCCAAACTCGCGGTGCATTCCTCGGAGTTATAGGTGGTGTTATTGTTGCGGCGATTTACGTCGCTTTGCGTGCACAAGAAGTGCAATGGCAGGGGCTCCGAAAAATTTCTATCTGGGGGCTTGGAGTCATTGTTGCCATCCTTGTCATTGCCTTTGGTGTGAAAGACTCTTCGTTTGTCAAAAAATCTCCAACCCTCAGTCGTATGACTTCGATCTCGCTCAACGACACAACAACGCACACTCGTGTGTTCTTTATATGGCCTATGGCGCTGAAGGGTGCTGTTGAAAGTCCAAAAACAATGGCACTTGGTTGGGGTCAGGAAAACTTTAACTTTGTCTTCAATAAAAACTACAACCCCGCCATGTATGGCCAAGAGCAGTGGTTTGACCGCGCGCACAACCAATTCCTTGACTGGTTGATTGCGGGAGGTTTCCCCGCACTCCTTTTGTATCTCTCAATGTTTGTACTTATGGGTATGGTGATTATTCGCTCCGACAAGCTTTCAATTCCTGAGCAAGCGGTGCTTTTGGGGTTGATAGCAGCATATGGCTTCAATAACTTAACCGTATTTGATGACCTTATGAGCTCAATTTACTTCTTTACCATTTTGGCCTTTGTACATGGCCTTTCTATGCGGCCTCTGCCAGGACGAATCTTCCTTTCAAAGCCAGTTAGTGAACATGGAGTAGCTATTGCAGCCCCAATTGTCCTAGTTGCCACTATATTCGCAGTGTGGACTCTCAACGGGCCAGGAATGGCGCGCGCACAAAATGTTGTCACAGCGATTATCAATCAAGTACGAAACGACCAAGGACAAGTGGTTCCAAAACCAGCCGACCAAAATTTAAAAGAATTTAAACTAGCGCTCAACCCTGAGGTGTGGCCTGGAACGGCCCTTGGATACCAAGAGACAGCAGAGCAGCTAATGCAATTTTCTTCAGCGCAAGCTGCCGCTAAAGGTGTAGACCCTTCAATCAAAAAAGATACGCATGATTTGGCCGAAACTGCTGGTAAGACAATCTTGGTCGAGCGCCCCCACGATGCACGACTAGCGCTTTTCCTTGGAGCCTTTTACGATTCGTATGGTCAATATCACGATGCTCTTGAGTACCTCAATCGAGCGCTCGCGGAGTCCCCAAAGAAGCAACAAATTGCATTTGAAGTAGGTGTTGTAGATATTAACTCCCACGATATTCTAAACGCAGTTAAGGTATTAAAAACCGCATTTGAGTCAGAGCCCAATTACCCTGACGCTCGAATATTATACGCGGCCTCACTTATGTATTCCGGAGACCAAAAAAGTGCGGATGACTTGCTTATGAGTGGTCCAAAGACGCAAGGTTTTGGTACATTATATGTAGACGATTCGCGAATTATCCAGGTGTATACCAATACGAAACAGTTTGACCGCGCTGAAACAATTTGGAAAAATCGCATAGCGCAAGCCCCTAAAGACATCCAATTGCATGTGGGCTTGCTACAAGTGTATTTAGCGGCAGGGGACAAAGCAAGTGCTATAAACGAAGTACAAAATATTGCAAAAATAGATCCTTCTCTTGCGGCCCAAGCACAGGCCTTTATAAAGCAAATCCAGGACGGCACCGTTAAATAAAACCTGAAGGACCGTATGCTCGTATGTTAATCTCTCGAAATTGGTTACAAACTTTTTTTGACGCACCTTTACCGGACGCACCTGAGCTTGAAAAGGCGCTCATGTTCCATGCCTTTGAAATTGATGGTATCGAAAAATTAAGGCACCCCCAATCTCAATTTGAAGATGATATTTTGGATGTTAAGGTTACGCCTAATCGCGGACATGACTGTTTGTGTCATCTCGGCATTGCAAAGGAAGTGGCCGCAATTATGCGACTGCCGCTACGAGCAAATCTACATTCGGGCAGTGGTTTGAAAGAAGAAGTCTCTCTGAAGTACCGACAGTTAAAGTCTGAGTGTTTGTCTGTGTCTATAGAAACTCCACTCTGTTCGCGCTATATTGCGGGGTATATACAAGGTGTAAAGGTTGGTCCGTCGCCCGAATGGTTACGTCACCGACTCGAAGCTATTGGTCAACGCTCTATCAACAATGTGGTAGACGCAACAAACTATGTGATGTTTGAATTGGGTCAGCCCCTCCATGCTTTTGATGCAAGTAAGCTCGCTCAAAAAAATAGCACTTTTGCAATTTCGGTTCGCCCCGCAAAGCACAACGAAAAACTACTAGCACTTGATGAGAAGGAATATACCCTTAGTGATTCAATGACTGTTATTGCTGACGCAAACCAGGATGAAGTGATAGGTATTGCAGGGGTCAAAGGGGGTATGCCAGCTGGCATTACAGAAGAGACTACAGATATTATTTTGGAAGCAGCAAATTTCGATGGAGTATCCGTTCGTAAAACTGCTCAAGCACTAAAGCTCCGAACGGATGCATCTCATCGCTTCGAGCAACAAATCTCTCCTGAGCTTGCTGCAAAAGGTATGCAGACGGTGGTCAAATTGATCCAACACCTGGCAGGAGGAGTGAATAAAGGTTTTGTAGATGTATATCCTAACCCGCAAATCTCCATACAAGTGTCGGTCACACCCAAACAAGTGCAGCAATTACTTGGGTCAACTTTTAAAGATGCGGACATTACAGATTCATTTGATCGGTTGGGTTTTACCTATTTAAAAAAAGATGACGAGTATGTAGTCCACGTTCCAAGTGAGCGCTTGGACCTTACAACCCCGGTTGATTTAGTGGAAGAAGTAGGGCGTATTCAGGGTTACGACCTGGTTCCCGCACTACCACTTCCGAATGATGCTATTCCAAGAAACATTCTAGAGGTTAATAAAAATTTTTATTGGTCTGAGAAAATTCGAGCAGTTCTTGCAGAAAATGGGTTTTCTGAAGTGTTTACTTCAGTTTTTTCAGAAACAGGAGAGCGAGTCGTTCTTAATAAGGTAGATGGGGTTAAACCATATTTACGAAAAGATTTTACCAGGGGGTTGAGCGATGCTTTGGATAAAAATACTACCCATAAGGACTTGCTTGGTGTGTCACAAGTAAAATTATTTGAAATTGGGGTGGTATGGGAAAAGGCGGAAGAATACTTGCTTTTGGGGCTTGCTGTCGAGCCCGTCAAAAAAGCAAAAAAAACTGCCACCTACCTCCTGGAGTTGGCAAGTAGTTTGGGTCAAACAAATTTATTACTAGAGCCTAATGAGTTTAATGCGGAGGTAGAAATTAAGGTCGGTGACCTAGTGCTTGGTTTGCCTACTCCTATTTCCTATGAAAAATTTCCTCTATCCACAACGTCGCGGTATCAACCTTTTTCTCGCTACCCTTACAGTATTCGTGATGTTGCTTTTTGGACTCTAGGAAATACTGACACAAAAAAAATAGAAGAGATGATTAGGGGTGAGGCAGGGGAGTTATGCAGTAAACTCTCACTTTTCGACACCTTTACAAAAGAAGGCAAAACCTCGCTCGCGTACCGACTCATTTTTCAGTCACCTGAGCGAACTTTAGTCGAGAGCGAAGTGCAAACTCAGATGGAGAAAGTATACGCAAAACTCAAATCTGAAGGGTTTGAAATTCGCTAGTGTAGGAGCAAAAAAAGAAAAGTCGCCATGCAGCAATTGCATGGCGAGTTAGATAGTGTGCTGTCAATTAAGTTATGCCTAACTGTTTTTCTAGGCGAGTGAGGGCGTCTTCGATCGATTCCTTCTGAAATTGCCTCTCAAGTCTCTCGAGAGTATCTTCTATCGTTTCGTCTTTGTACGGCTCTTCAAGTCGAGCAAGTGTCTCCTCCGACGGTACACTTCCATGCCCTGATATACCAAAGTGAGTACGTATTCGGCTGAAAAAGTCATCCACATATTCTTCCCCACTCGGGGTTGAAAAAATATTTTGTTTTTCTATTCTTTCTGCCAGTGAGAGGGTGGTGAACCGGCACCGCTGCCTGTCTGAGATGCCGCCAAGTATTTGTGTCATGTTCTAACTCTCCGTTGCAGCAAACTTTATTTAACACTAAAATTGGAGTATTGTCAAGCATTTGTGCGTGTTGCATACGCTAAAAAGCTTTGAATGCTCCTGTTTCTTTGGTACACTATATTTGTTGGCCACCAGGGCCTCACTTTTGAGTATGGCAGACGAAAAAACAAAAAAAACTAGTTCTAAAAGCAATTACGATGCTTCGTCTATTACTGTTCTTGAAGGTCTCGAAGCGGTGCGGCGCCGGCCAGGAATGTATATCGGCACCACGGGTACCGATGGTTTGCACCATCTTGTGTGGGAGATTTTCGACAACTCACGCGACGAAGCGATGGGAGATTTTGCAGACGACATTGAAGTGGTACTACTTTCTGGCCCCAATAATAACACTATCATTCGTGTTGCAGACAATGGCCGCGGTATCCCGGTTGACGTCCACAAACAAACTAAAGTTTCGGCTCTGGAAACAATCATGACTACCCTCCACGCTGGGGGTAAGTTCGGAGGGGACGGATACAAAGTTTCAGGTGGTCTGCATGGTGTGGGTTCATCGGTGGTTAATGCACTTTCTACCTTTCTTCGAGCAGAGGTACACCGTGACGGTGGCGCACATGTGCAAGACTACGCAATCGGTAAGAAAAAAGGACCCGTTAAAAAAGTGGGTTCATCCAAACTCCACGGTACCATTATTTCCTTTACGCCCGATGCTACTATTTTTAATACGGTAGATTTTGATTTCGAAAAAATTGTATCTCATTTACGCGAACAGGCTTATTTGGTCAAAGGTCTTCGAATCACCATTATCGATGGGCGAAAAAGCACTGTTACGCTTCCAGAGCCAGGAAAGAATTTCTACATCCGCGACCTTCTGTCTGACTCACCCTCACAAACCTTTTACTTTGAGGGGGGACTACGCGCACTTGTTTCTTTTTATAATCGTTACCAAAAGCCTATACACAAAAATATCTTTTATATAGACAAAGAGCTCTCTGACAGCTCTAAAGATGATGTAGCGGTTGAGATTGCGCTCCAGTATGTCGACGACATTTCTTCGCGCGTTTTCCCTTTTGCCAACAATATCTACAACGCCGAGGGTGGTACCCATGTGACAGGGTTTAGGACAGCACTCACCCGCACGCTCAATGCATATGCTCGTAAAGCAAACGCTCTCAAAGAAAACGAAGAGAATTTTACCGGAGACGATGTGCTTGAGGGCCTCACTGCCGTGGTGTCAGTTAAACTACGCGAAATTCAATTTGAAGGTCAAACAAAAGGTAAACTCGGGAGTGTAGAAGCGCGCGGTGCGGTAGACACCGTGTTTGCGGACGCCTTTTCAACATTCCTTGAAGAAAACCCCGATGATGCTAAATATATAATTTACAAGTCAATCCTCGCCCTTAAGGCTCGAAAAGCTGCAAAGGCTGCAAAGGACTCCGTGCTTCGCAAAGGCGCGCTTGAAGGGTTTGGACTTCCCGGCAAACTGTCCGACTGTCAGAGTAAAGATGCGTCAGAGTCTGAGGTGTTTATTGTAGAGGGAGACTCGGCAGGTGGCTCAGCCAAGCAAGGGCGCGACCGTAAAACTCAAGCCATACTTCCACTACGGGGTAAAATCCTCAACGTAGAGCGAGCGCGCCTGGACAAAATGCTCGCAAGTCAGGAAGTGCGGTATTTGATTTTAGCGCTCGGGACAGCAATTGGAGATATTTTTGATATTTCAAAACTTCGCTATCACAAAATAATTATAGCAACTGACGCCGATGTTGACGGTGCCCACATACGCACCCTTCTTTTGACGCTCTTCTTCAGACACTTTAAGCCCATTATCGAAGGTGGGTTCCTGTACATTGCACAACCCCCTTTATATAAAATCAAACGCGGCAAGGAAGTGATGTATGCCTACACCGACGAAGACAAAATAAAGTTTTTAGGAAAAGATGCAGCCGACGCGGTTGAAGGTGAGCCAGAAGAGCCCGAGGAAGGGGAGTTGGCGACCGAAGAGGAAGCAGCTGCAGAGGAAGTAAAGGCAAGGAAGCCAAAAATTCATATCCAGCGCTACAAAGGGTTGGGAGAAATGAACCCCGACGAGTTGTGGGAAACCACTATGGACCCAGCCAAGCGTGTGCTCAAACAAGTGAATGTTGATGACGCAGTAGACGCCGACCGAGTGTTTGACATTTTGATGGGTGAAGACGTGTCGTCTCGCAAAACCTTTATCCAGTCAAACGCTAGGTCAGCCAATCTCGATATTTAATCCTATATATAAATAAAAAAACTCCCCATTTTGCATGGGGAGTTTTTTTATTATAAAGTGCCGTAATTTATTAGTAGGTAAGGGTGGCGCTTGCGGTGTTATTGGCCTTGGTGGTTTCTTGTATAAGATTTTGTGGGTCGGCAGTGACTGCGAATCTTCCGGAGTTAGACCCTTGGAAGTCTGGGGCGTCAAACCCGAGAGTGTAGACAATCTTGTCTCCAGGGTAAAGTGCTTGCTGCGACTGGGACACAAAAGTGTATGCAGGGGTTAAGGGAAGGTCTGCAAAGAAGGTCCAACCACGAGGCGCAACGTTTGTTCCAGTGTTTTGGATGACAAATTGTGCAGCGTAACGGCCTGATGAGTCGGGCGATAGAGAAAGAATTTGTACCGACAAGTCCGGGGCACCATAGAGGTTACTTGTGCGACCCGAGGCAGTGTAGTTAGAAGTTGGTTTTGCTGAAGTGCGATGAGTCACTGGAGCTGGGGTTGGGGCCGGAGCGGGAGCCACTGTACGAGTTGGAGGTGCAGGAGTTTTTGCTACTACTGGAGCTGTTTGCACTGCAGCAGGTGCGACTACAAGTGTTTGTGTTGTGCGCTTTGCTGCTACTGTGTTGTCAGAAAGGCGAGTAGCAGTGACGGTTACACTTGTTGTAGCGTTTCCAGTTGTGTGAAGTACAGGGATCAGCTGGAGGCTTTGTGACGCGTTTGTAAAGTTAAAAGGAGTATTACAAGGGACAATGCGCATTTGTCCGGTTGGGACTGGGGCCGCGAAAGACAACCCTTCTGAACATGCGTAAGACACTGTGTAGGCATAGTTGCCTGTGCCGTTTGTGTGGCTCCAAGAAAGAGGGAAGGCTTGGTCGGAAGTAAGTGAGTTTGGCGCAGTCACCACAAGCTGCTCGTTCATAGCTGAAGGAGTAGTGGTCGACGTCGAGGAAGAATCGTTAAAACGACTAAAGAAGTCGGAAAACCCAAACACCAGTTGGATAATGCCCCATGCACCCAATACTAAAATCGCTATTAATCCTATAATTGAAATGGCACGAAGTACCGAATCCTTGACGGACGAGCGGTGTTCGGACGAATGACTTATCATGGCGGTACCCTATCACAGTCCCGAAGTATTGTCAAATGATTCAATATGTCGTATTATGCTTCTACACACGAAATATTTCTATATTTTTATGATCACCAAACAAGGATTACTACAGGAGATGCAAGGAAAAAGTGGCTCATTTGCTCTGGTTTTTTTGCTTTTATTTGGAGTGACGTTTGGTTTTTTAACTCTGGTTGGCGCTACACCCGACGACCCTGGCACCTCTGCCACTATTGCCACAAACACAAAGAACCCCGTTGTTACAACCCCTGTTACTCCTTCTGCATATCCCGTTGCTCCTGTGCCAGCTAATTCAACGACCCCTCAACCTGAGCCTGTCTCACAACCGTACTCAGGCAATGCTGAGCTCCCTACACGAATTGTGGTCAAAAAAATTGGGCTCAACGTAGTGGTTGCGAATCCACCATCAACCAACGTAGATGTTTTGGATAATTATTTATTGAAAGGGGCGGTACGCTACCCAACCTCGGGGCGTTTGGGCGAAAACGGCACCGTGCTTTTGTTTGGCCACTCTAGTTATTTGCCTATTGTACATAACCAGGCGTTCAAAGCGTTTGATGGTATCCAAGACCTAAAAGCGGGGGACATAGTCAGCGTTTTTTCGGGCTCTACAGAGTATCGCTTTAGCGTCACCGGGGTAAAAGTGGCTGACGCGACGCAAGATACTGTCCCGCTTCCTCAGGATGCGCAACATCTAACGCTTGTCACCTGTGACTCTTTCGCGTCCAAAAGTAACCGCTTTGTGGTGACTGCGGACCTCGTTGCCACCAACCCTGTCTAAAATAAGGATATAATTCCCCGCGACAAGCTTGACAAAAGTGTATTTTCATATATAATATTAGGAGTACAGTGCTGATTTTCAGCACGAGAGATCCTTTACATGGAATAGGATCAGGTAAATGTCTGGTAAATCGTTGGTTCCACTAAATGGAGGTCTCACCGTGACAGCACCACATACTCCTAATGCAAACCAGCCCCGTCCCACGGTTACAATTGATGCCACTAACCACGGGAGTTTGTGGGAAAGGACTAAGGCCAACATGAAAGCAAAGGCTATCTGGGTAGGAAAATGGGCCTTCCTGATCTTTGTGCTCGCGGTTGGATTTTTGATGCTTAATAGGTGGTTGGAGCCAACTACACCGGCTCCCATCGCTGCCAAGCTCCAGGGAACAACGACGACAGTTTCCCCCCCTGCTGGTCCTCCGTCACCGGTAACGGCAACGCTTACAGAGTGTCCAAGAGGCTCGACTGGACCCTTCCCGTATTGTGTGAAGGCACCGGCCTCTACGGAGACACCTGGTCCTCAGCCTCCTGCTGCGCCTCTCCCTACCGTTGCTCTTCCCAGGCTACCTCCGCAGGGGCAACCGCAACGACAGGCTCCTCATCGTCAGCAGGCGACACGTCCCGCTCCGGCTTACCAGCCGCAAGCGGCTGCTCCTCCTCAGCGGGTATATGCCCCTAACGAACAGGGGGGTTGGCGGCAATATAACCAAGCTGACTTCGATGCTTTGCGTCGAGGGCGGTAAGTGCCTTACAAAATAGCCTACAAGTCCTAAATTCGCCCCTCACATCAGTAGATGTGAGGGGTTTTTAATACCTTGACAAAACAGTATTTATATGTATAATTAATATAGAATCTGAACTTTGGGAGTAAAATACATGACTCACGTCAAACTGACTGCCGTCGTGCTCAGTGCCATCCTTCTGTCGGGTTGTGCCGCGAGGATTTCTCCTCGGGGCATCGAATTCGCCATCCATCCGCCCAGTGGCATGTCTAGCTTTGACGGTGGTGAGAGGGTGGAAGGTCCAGGTGGACCTCCTGTCCAGGAACAAGCTTCCCCGGTGGGGAATCTTCCGAACGGGTACCAGTTTAGGGGTTTTGCGACTCCGCCCAGTGCGGAATGTCGGCCTCCCCGTCAGCTGGTGGTAACCAACATCTGCAGAGAAGGGCCTGATGGTAAAACACAGTGCAAAAACGCATGCCAGTAAGGGTTTGGTGGAGCGATAGTCGCTCCACCTCTCCCACATTTTTGTAGAGAAATGGTTGTTCAGAAAGAATTCTGAATAGATATGTCTCTATAAACAGGGTCACCCACCGCGGGGCACGCGGCTGAAGATCTTTAACAAAGGAAAACAACCCATGCTTCGTCTCGCACTGGTTCTGATGATGGCATGCTTTGCTATCTCGGCACATGCCGCTGAGCCTCGTGTGAGGCAAGTGGCATACGACGCGTTTTTCCTCAAAAACTCCCTCGCAAATAAGCAGCAACTGGCTGAGGTGCTCGAGCAAAACAACCAAAAGCTTTTGAAGGTGAGTCCTGAGCACTTGGTGCGCATCCTCGGAAACGAGCATGTACCCGAGGCGAACAGTGTGCAAACTTTCGTAAAGTTCTTGCGGTCTGCCCAAGTCTTCGAGGTGGCGTGCCTAGACTACAATCGCCCTGGTACAAAGATGTACCGAGTATCTACTGGCGGGCAACAAACCGACAGCACGTGGTCTCGGCCTTGCTACGCAGGGGAGCGCTGGCTTGCCTACAAAGACAGTCAGGGTGGGGTAGTCCCATTCTTGTCGCTGTCGTGCGGCAACCCGCTTCGCTACGTCCCTCCTGTGCGTGCTGCGAAAGAGGACTGTGTTGAAGTGGTGGTTCATCTTGTCCCCGGACCGGGTGCACCCACTGCTCCTCAAGGCAGGCCCTACCTGCGCGTGTGGGGAAACTACACGACCGCTGGATGTGGCCTGATTGTCACGACCTGCGTGGAGTGCGTCAACGTCTTGGGTCAACCGGCGGCTGCGTTTTATGCGCCACCAATTGCGGGGAAGGGAGTCATCCGTTTACCCCGCGGCATGGTTGTTGGACTAGTCCAAATCTGCGTTGAGGTGCAAGGGTTTACCACGGCAAGTGGCACCCCGAGCAAGATCTTAGGCGAAGACTTGGCCGCCAAGGCACGCGAAGCGGCCAAGGCTGGTTTAGCCCAAGTGCTTCCACCGGGAGCATGGCTTGAGTTCCGATACGTTCGCTCCTAACTTCGCCGGGAAGCAGGTAATTTCGATTACTTACTTCCTGGCCCTTTCCTAAAGGTTGATTTGGCAATAGCAGCCAATTCGACCTTTGAGCAGGGGATATGCTTGACAAGTTTTATTAAAAATGCTATACATTATACATTATGAATAAATTAAAAGAACATATGAATAAGTTTAAGTCAACAGCCTTCAGTCTTTTTGTGGCAGCATTCGCTGTGGCTTTAGTAGTAAGTACTCCTGTCGCTCACGCCCAAGACTATGGAGTGGATGGAGGTTGCTGCGGTGACTATGGGTCTTCATACATAGCACCCGCTGACTATGGATCTTCGTATATCGCCCCAGCAGATTACGGGTCTTCATACATAGCACCCGCTGACTATGGGTCGTCTTATATTTCTCCAAGCTCAAACTACTCATCTCCTTCTTCATATTCATCTACTCCTTCCTACTACTCGACTCCATCGTATTCATCTACTCCTTCGTACTACTCTTCAACACCAAGTTATTCTTCAAGTAGTTACTCATCTCCTTCCTACTACTCTTCGACTCCATCATATTCTTCATACTCAACCTATACTCCTTACACCA
>JAYVXU010000050.1:0-3706 GCA_043784925.1 Candidatus Adlerbacteria bacterium | reverse complement strand
ATGGGTGCACGTCGCGGACTTCAAAGCCAGCACGCTCACGAGTTAAACCTCCAGGACCAAGTGCGGACAATGTTCGCAAGTGTTCAAGCTCGGTCAGCGCATTTTCCTGCTGCATGAACTGCGACAACTGGTTGGTGGTAAAAAATTCCTTAATGCGAGCTTGGAGTGGTCGAGGATTCACAAATTGCTGTGGCATCGAAGCGTCAGTATCGATTGTCGACATACGGTCCTGGATGTTTCGCTTCATGTGGGTCAAACCAACACGGAGACGTTGCTGGAGCATTTCTCCTACATATCGCACGCGGCGGCTGCCGAGGTGGTCGATATTGTCTTCCATTGCTTGGGGGTCATTCTCAAGTTCAAGAATATGATTAAACACAATCGCCAAATCCTCTAATGAAAGAGTTTTGCGAAGCATTTCTGTCTCATCTAAAGACAAGTCAAAACGCTGGTTAAAGCGAAAACGTCCCACACGAGAAAGGTCATAGCGCTCTGGCCCAAAAATAGAGTCTATATATTCGCGAGCGTTAGCAATAGTTGCCAAGTCGCCGTCACGAAGACGCTTGTGGATTTCAACATAGGCATCGTCAACAGACTTGGTTAAGTCTTTAGCGAGTGCATCTTCAGCCCACTTTTTTCCATGCTCGGAGTTAGCAAAGAGTTTTTTGATTTGGTCGTCGGAGTCTGCGCCAAATACACGAAGTAGGGAAAGCGCAGGGAATTTGCGCTTGCGGTCGATACGCACGGCAAGGCCACCATCAGCCTCAGCCTCAAGCTCAATCCACGCACCGCGCGCCGGGATGAGTTTAGCGCCAAAGTGACGCTTTCCCTTTACTTCTTCTGCGGTAAAGAAGACGCCATACGAGCGAGCGAGCTGGGGCACAATAACGCGCTCTACACCGTTTATCACAAAAGTACCGTGCCCGGTCATTACGGGGAAATCAGCCAAGAAAATTTCTTGCTCTTTCTCCGAACCCGTCACTTTGTTGCGCAAACGGACAATACCGCGAAGTGGCACGTCGAGTGTCATCTTTTGTTCTTTAGCGTAGTGTTCGTCAAACTTTTGCTCGCCAATTTCAATTTTGACAAACTCCAAGTCAAACTTTTTACCCGAATAGTCCTTGATCGGAGTAAATTCTTTAAAAATTTCTCTCACTCCTCCATTTAAGAGCTCCTTGTAAGAAGCAAGCTGGGCCTCTACTAAGTTTGGCGTCGCCACCCTAGGGGTGCGGTACCGTTGGAAGTACTTTTTTTCTTTTATCATACAAGTTCTTTTTTTAGCGCGACCATTGATAAAATTTTTGTTCGTGCTTTGTGGCAAATGGCAATCCTACAACACTAAATGTTGGGGATAAGTTAGAGATATTTCACTCTCTAAACACGCAAATAAGGGCGCATACAATGCTCCCTGCCTCTTTTTATGAAGCTTTAATTATGTAGTGTTACCACTCTGTTTTTGTGAGAAACCCCTTGCGCTCGTTACTCACTCATAGCTCCTCCCTGCCCTGTAGTTAGGAGAAACCCACCTGCTTTTGGTTTCATTAACTAGTATAAGGATTCTATGAAGGGTGTCAAGTTTTACTATCTTCCTTATATCCGAGCATATGATAAAAAGGCCGCAGGTTGGTCCCGCGGCTACATAACGTTATTTTTGCTGAGCATTAGGCTCAGGTTCTTTTGCACTTGATTCGTCGGGCATTGGCCGTGGAATACGACGAGCAGCAGAAGGTCGTTCATATTTTCGACGCATAGCATCCTCCCATAAAACAACGTAATTATAATACAATAAAAACCCTTACAAAGGAAGTCCTTTATAAATTTACAAAAGGAAGAGGGTCTCTAAAAAGAGATGCGTTTTTATGGATATCTTGAGTAAGACAATATCCATCCAAAAGATCAAAAGTGTTTGTTGCGTCCATCTGTACATAGAAGTCATGTGCAATAGTTTGCAAATGCAAATGTGAAAACCAATTTCCATTTAGTGGAGCCTTACCAACTCTTGCAAAAATCTGGTCTGTTTTGATTATATCACCCACTTGACAGAGAATCTCGCGGTCTAGATGTGCAAAAATAAAAAAGAGCTGCGTGTCTGAGTGCTGGACAACAACATGTGGACCCCATCCGCCTTCCAAAGGATGATCGTCAGCCACTTTTACAACCATCCCTTCAAAATCAAGCGCGATTTCTGTGTATGCAGGGACGTTAAAATCAACTCCCAAATGTGTGTATGTCCCTGCCCTATCTAAATAACTTCCATTCCAAAGAAAACTGCGATCCTCAAACCATCCCCCATAGGAATAGTCGAGTCCATACTTTTGATGCACCTCATCAACCATTTGCTGACAAATAACGGGGTCGATCAATGGATTTGGATGAATTGGCAAACCTTTTTGTTGCATCCATAACCTGGCTTCTGTGTCCAAGTTCAGATAGCCCGAAATTTGATTTTTGTAGGATGGGAAAAGCATACTGAATTATCACAAAAAAATGGAACTGTCACAAGAGGACAATTCCATATTACACTTACTACTTTGGCCTGGATCTCTCCATAATGACCGCACGAGGTTTAAAACCTAATCTTTCAAAAAAGCGATGAGCGTGAGTGTTTTGGACACTCGTTTCCAGATACCACCGGTCGTACCCCGCTCCTTGTGCTTGCTTGTCGCACCATTCAAACATACTTTCGCCAATACCCGCACCTCTTTCAGACTGTCGCGTGACAATATCCTCAAGCACAACATAGGGGCTTTCGCTCCTATGGAAGGATACGATCATAAACCCAGCCAACTCTCCCAAACTATCTTCCGAAATAACTACAAACTTGGCGTTTGTGTTTGGTGGGGGGTGAGTAGGAGAGGCTCGAATTAAAGATTCGATTGCCTGTACGTTAATCGAAAATTGTGGATGCCAAGGATCGTACTCAAATATTTTAGGTGGTAGTTCTGCATAGGTCGAGTATGCTCCTGATATATTCGCCGAAAAGAAATCGACAATACGCGCAGCCGCCCCAGCATCTTGACACCAGGCCGTTGTGACAACAACTTTTTGATGCCATTGAGGTTTTCTCAGAGGAGTGACGCTCATCCCTTGATTTCCCTTATCCTAGAAAAGATCATCTGCGCTTTTTTGAAAGCACACTAAAATAAAAAGTACCATTATCTTCTTTATCTGTCAAAATTCTTATACACCCCTACTTATTTAACTTCAAATCAGTTGCCGGCAGGGTTAAAAACGTATACCCTTCACATAGAACTGTTGCGAGAGTTACATGATACAGCTTGAACACGTTCCAACGCCCGACCAAGTGATGCATTTCTACTGGCGAGGAATGGCACAGGGCTACGGGTCTAATAATCCTCCAAGCGACCATGAGTACCTTACGGGCTGGAAAAAAATTTGCTACAGCGAGGAAACGCAGTGGGGTACTCTTGTCCTAACTGACCAGTGGGGCGAAGGTCATTGTGGCCCGGGTGGCACAACGCAAATACATTTTTCCCCACGGGCTCATATAGATAGTCAGCCAAGCATACTCCTATGGGTACACCGTTACCGAGGCTCGTACGTGGAAGATATAGTCCCCGCTCTTACCGAGATCCTCCAAACATACTGGCGTTCACAAAAGGAAAAATTATTTTATGGCGGTCGCGCACCTTCAATTAAGGAACTTCCTCGGTTTGAGCACTTACAATACGAGAATCTTTCGTTT
>JAYVXU010000049.1:0-3788 GCA_043784925.1 Candidatus Adlerbacteria bacterium | reverse complement strand
CAATCCATCCATTTCGCGAAGGTAACGGCCGAGCACAAACATCTTTTCTCTTACTCATGGCCGACTACGCTGGCCATCCGCTCAATCTTGATAAACTCGTTCCCGAACGCTTTATGGAGGCGATGATAGCTAGTTTTGAGAAAGACGAGGGACAATTAACCTTGGAGCTTAAGAGACTCGTTACTCACGAATAATATAAAAAAGTTCGAACACTGTACCAGACGCCTAGTAAGTAAGGTAAAACAAAAGATTTTAATTGACGTTTTCATGTGGTAAAATTCTTTAAATGAAAAGAGCTATTCTAACTATTTTGTGCGCTCTCTTGCTTGTAACTCTGTTCACTAATTACCCTTATTTTTGGGCGATTTGGGTAAACACATTTACTCCGTACCACAAAGTACTTTATACGGCGAGCTGTTCGAATGGGGGATTTATATTAGTGGAATCAAACGGACGCGCCTATGGCAGCAATATTATGGCTATTGATGGAATTGGGTCGGGAATTGCTAAATGGATTAATTTATCCTATATAGGCCCTACCGGGAATCGTGTACCATTTCAATCGAGCGATAATCCGATTTCATTCGAAACATATAAAGGGTTTACTTTAAATGCGGCATTAGCTTCCAAAACTCCGAGCTACATACCTCCAGGCCAGTCCTTCCTGGTTAGTATGGAACATCCTCCAGAGAATGGTAGGTTAGTAAATTTGCACATTTCGCATCTCTTAGTTGACTTGCCCGAATACACGACAATACAAACCTGTTTTAAAGACAACGATGGAAAGATACTTTCCATCATATTTGATTCTAACGAACCAATCGATAGCGGTTGGCACGCTCAGGGTGTGACCATGCTTTATTACGATAAAGATGTTAGGTACTAGACTAAATTTAATTAGGTTCCAAAATCATCTCAGACGGCCCCTCAATATAGTGAGTTACAGGGTAGGGTAGAATACAGGAATACAAATAGTTGCATCATTTCTTAACTCAAACACAGTTCGAATCCTAAAGGACTGCGTTTTACAATCTCCAAAGGTGAGTAAAACGGGAGCATCCTCCACGACGGCATCCAGCGATAATTTAGTCAGAAAATCCCTAGTCCTGGGGAGTCTTTGAGTTCGAGCAAAAGCTAGTAAAACTGGTGCTACAATTTGGATATGTGGAAATCTTTTAAAAAGTTCTTTTTGTATTTTGTCGTTGCGCTAGTTGTCATGGTTGGATTTGTGTATTACACAGAATACGATTTATATTTTGCACACCCTAACTCCCATGCGCCTGTCGCCGAAAGTCTTTCTAGTATGAAGGAATTACAAATGGCTTTAGATTTATACTATAATGATAAACTTTTATTTCCTGAATCACTAAATCAGTTGATGCCAATATACATTCAGTCGATTCCAGTTAATAAAATTTTTGTTAAGAGTCTATTCAGTAGTCCTACTAATAAGGCGTTTATATATTCTCGTATTGACGGTGGTAAAGGCTACTCACTTTGTGGCACGTTTAACAACCCACCTCCTAATATTGTTGTGGATTCGAATAATCAGTATTGTGTATCTCAAAATACAGGAATATAAATAGTTTCGTCGTTGCGACGTTCAAAAACAATTCGAATCCTAAAGGACTGCGTTTTACAGTCACTAGGGGTGAGTAAAACGGGAGCATCCTCCACGACGGCATCCAGCGATTTTAAGGGTTATTTTGTAACGGTATTTTAGGTACCTTTTTTAAGGTTCGAACTTTTTGTGACCCTGTAAGTTGTAGATTTATTGGACAACCCTGTGAGCTATATACAAACCATAAATACAATGGTATCTTATGCGCTAGTCGCACAAACACGCAAAGGAACATAAACGTGGACATACCCCAAATCAGTAAGTTTTTGCTTGCAGAGCGCGGTGTCTTCCTGAAAGACATTAGCGATGCAATCGATAAGACTGCTGCTCGGCGGCACGGGCTGAGGTCGCAACTTACCGAGGCGCTTGTTACTACTGGCACAGAAATCTCCGAGACTGAGTTCTTTACCGCTCTTGGGCCTCTCCAGGCGGTCTCGGAAGACCTTAACGGATTCCTGTGTCAGGCTGGTTTCAGCAGAGAGACCATCTCAGATTGGCTCAACAAAAAATCAGCCCCGTCTGCAGTATCCCGTGCGCCTCTCTTGCAGATGTTCGTGACGATGATACTGGATTACTATGTCGACGTCAGTCCGTTGCATGAGATACGTCGGATGTTGGAGGAACGTGGCTCGAACACTGCGCTTCGTGGAGGACTACCCCTCGACCAAAAGCTTGAGACGCTAGACTTCATAAAGAAGCTTAGTTTTAGGACACGCAGCCGCATCAAAATGGAGGGTCCCATTACGCTGAGAGAACTTCTGGCAAAGAGTGCACAGGAGATGCTCGTAATATCAAATTTCGGACGCAAATCACTCGATGAGCTTAACGAGGCGCTCATGATGAACGTTGGCGTCCGTATCGGTTCTTGGTCTAGCAGAGAACGCAACCACTACGAAGGGAGGGTCAAAACTCGCAACTATCTTAATCGGGCAGCAGCGAAACCGGTCCCATCTGAGTGGGATACTGTCGAACTGAAGCCTGAGTACAAGGGCTTGGACTGGCATGCCCGTCGTGCAAAAGAGATTGAAGGCGCTAAGCTCTATTTGCAAGCATATGCTGACACTGAGTTGTTGGAGGCGCTGAAGCAGTTGGGCATCCTTTACAATACCCAACTTGCCACTGCTCCTCTAAGTGTCATTGACCAGCTTTGCCACGGTCATGAACGCTGGCGGGTCCAACTCTCTGCGATGCTCAAAAGTACGGGGCTTGAGTTCGGAACCCAGGTACCACCGTTCTTAAATGATACTGTCGCAGTCTACCGGGGTGAAGAACCCCAAGGATAATGGCCACTCGGTTCGTCTCTGCCGGATGTAGTATTCCAAACATCGTCGAGCCACAAGCTCGACGGTTTTTTTCATGTCTTATCTAATATAGTGAGTTAGAGGGGAAATAGGGACAGTGAACCGCCCCCATATTCACAAAGTCTTTATTTTGGCGTTTCAGACTACAGCACTTGCTTGCTAAAATCTTAATGAGAGTTTCATCATCTTTAAGTACGATTGGCAAGATACTCTATATATTGAAGGAGTTACATTATGTAGGTTAGGGTGTACTATTCGTCTAAGGACACTCTACCTTTTCCCTTTTTAACCTATGAAAAAAACTCTCCGAGTACCGCACGCAATAGGAACTGCTAAAAAAGGTTTTCATGCGCCAGTGAGGCCGTTGAAGAAAAAGACGGCAAAGCCGGGCGATGAGGTATTTCCTATCGTTGGAGATAATGGGGTCAGGCACAATTAAACATAAGAAAGTGTGGTAAGGTACTGACATGGCACGATTTTATAACATGAATATTGTATGTTTAATGTGCCTGACCCCAATTTCACTGTTGGGTTAACTGCACCCTTCCGACCCAAGTTATTCGATATTATAACTTTTGATTTTCCTTTGTTAACAAAGGATTTTTGAGGTTCGGTTGTTTTAAGCCCAGCTTGTTTTAGTGCCATAAGCTCTTGGAAGAGAGGGGAGTAAACGGATTTTATTATAACTAGTATTTCAGGGTGGAATTCGTCACTTGGAGCTTTATTTTGCTTCAGAAAATGGTATACTATCAATATGAAAAAGGCAGTCCAAAATTACACTATCGGACGAAATGCGTTTGCAAAGATTAGTGCTGTAGAAGGCATTCACTTAACTCCAGAATTGCAAAAGGATTTCAAAGCGTTTG
>JAYVXU010000048.1:0-12434 GCA_043784925.1 Candidatus Adlerbacteria bacterium | reverse complement strand
GGCTCTGGTATTAACTACAACAGTGCAACGGGTGTCATATCAAACACCATCCTGTATCCATTCCCGGGTAATGCCACCAGTACACTCCTCACACTCTCAAACGGAATTCTCTCAACTGCCTCAACTACCATTGGTAACGGCACACAAGTAGGTGGGCTTACTGTCTCAGGTGGCTCCACTACTACACTGAACGCATACTTTTCTTCTAAATTGAGCATTAGTTCAACAACTCCTTGGGCACAACTTTCAGTTAATCCAAGTGGTATTACGGGCCCCGCATTTGCAGTTGGCTCATCAACTGCTACGAACTTTGTTGTGACAAACTCAGGCAACGTGGGTATTGGCACAAGCACACCAGGCTCGGTATTTGCTGTGGAAGCACCAAGCGTAAGCACTGCAACTAACTTGGGCAATAGCATCTCACTTTTGGGCACTACAAATAACGGAGGAGGTAATCCTGGTGCAGTGTTTTTATCAGGAGGAAATTATCCTACTGCGAATTCCTACGGCGCTACTCTTACGGTAGGGGGAGCTGATGGCTTATTTCAAAACGGTGGAGCGGTATCAATTGTCGGGGGTAATGGAAATGTCAACAATTCGGGCGGTTCAATCTATCTTAATGCAGGGGCATCAAACAATGTTGGTGGTGCAAATGTAAATATTTCAGGAGGTGCTGGTATTAATAGCACTTCTGGAAATGTTTATTTGTTCCCCGGAACTGCAGGTACAGGTGGATTTGGAAATGTATTCTTGGGTATTAATTCCTCAGCAACTGCTGGAGGCAAAGTGAGTGTTGCCTCGTCATCACCCTGGGGATTGTTTTCAATCAACCCAACAAGTGCGATTGGTAGTGCTCCGATACTTGCTATTGGCTCATCAACAGCTTCAAATTTTATTATTTCTAACAATGGGTATGTTGGTATAGGCACCTCAACTGCTGGCTCTCTCTTTTCGGTCAACGGAGTGGCCAATTTTACAACAGCTACTTCAACTTTCTACTCAACTGGTGGAATTAACATTGTGGCAGGCTGCTTCTCTATCGCAGGAGTGTGTGTCGGCTCAGGTGGTGCAGGAACCATCACCTCCTTTGGCACGGGATACGCTACTACTAGTAGTGGCGCTATCACTCTTGCAACCTCGACCTCCGGACTGGACTTCACCATCACCAACGCTGGTCAACAAACCATCTTCAATATCCCTAATGCAAGCGCAACTGCTAACTCTCGTGGACTTCTCACCAATACTGACTGGTCTACCTTCCAGAACAAGATATCCTCTACGTCACTTAGTGCAGCGTCAGTCATTAGCTACGCATCCGGTACGGGGGTGATTACAACCATTCCTGGGACTTTCGGAGGTAGTGGCACGTACACTTTCCCCAACTCGGTTAACCTTTCATCAACAAACGCAGTGCTCCAGTTTGGAGGTAGTACAGTCCTTGCGGCATCATCAACCTCAGGTCTTACACTCGGGGGACTTGGTGCAGGGAATGCACTCTTGGCAACAACTACTACTGCCGGGAATACCGTGTTTGGCTATCAAGCGGTGGCTCTTGCGACGTCTAGTAATGGTATTACTGCTTTCGGGTATCGCGCATTACTTAACTTAAATGATTGTCAGACACTAACAGGAGCCTCAGGGTGTGGACTTACGGCTTTTGGTAATCTGGCTCTTTTTAGCAATACCACAGGATATTGGAACACGGCTGTGGGTGGAGTAGCACTAACCTCAAATACAACGGGTATACAAAATAGTGCTTTTGGCCTATCTGCACTTGCTCAAAACACAATAGGTAATGGTAATCTAGGTATTGGATTTCAGGCACTCACTTCTAACGTCTCGGGAAGTGGGAGCACCGCTGTTGGTAGTCAAACGTTATCTGGTTCAACGGGCTCAAATAACGTAGGCATAGGTCTGTACGCGGGGCTTTACCAAACCAGTGGCTCAAACAATATTTTTCTTGGGTGGTCTTCCGGTATGGGCCAAGTTAGTGCCATTAACGATTCAAATTCTGTTAAGGATACAAATATGGTGTTTCTGGGAGTTAACTCAAGTCGCGACCCGTTCGGCTTGGCTTCCACTTCAGTCATGAACAACTCTATTGCGATTGGTGCTAATGCACGTGTGGGTGCATCTAATGTACTCGCACTTGGTGGACTTGGGGGAAATGCAGTCAATGTTGGTATTGGCTCGTCGACCCCCTACGCCCAATTGTCTGTGCATGCCTACAGTGGGTCACTCAACACCACACTGTTTGCAATTGCTTCTTCGACCGCAACAGCTACTACTACGCTATTTTCTGTTACTAATACTGGCACTACTGCAGTTGCGAACACGTTTAGTGCTAACAATGGCAATATCTATTCTGACTCAGTAACCGGTACCACAACCATAGCAAACTTTGCCACGGGGCTTCTGAGTTTTGACGTCGATGCCGGCATTATTACCGGTCTTGATTTGCCTATAGACGCTGCGCAAACTGCGGGAACAGTTAACAGCTACGACTTAAGTGTTGGGGGCACGCAAATAGCCACTGTGTATGGTCAAAATAACGGCTCAGGGGTTTTGCAAAATGGACGCTTTGGTGTTGGAACTTCAACGCCTTACAGCCGCCTGACTGTATGGGGTATAGACACCGCAAGTACTTCTGCGTTTGCTGTGGTTAATAGTGCATCGACCACTGTATTTGCCGTCTATGACAATGGCAATGCAACCTACTCAGGTTCTATATTCCAGAGCTCTGACCGGCGCCTTAAGACCGACATTAAGTCGCTCGATGCCTCAACCAGTTTGGCATCCCTAGTTTCGCTTAATGCTGTTTCATATACTCGCCTCGACCAGCCAGACCAAGGCAGTAACTTAGGCTTTATAGCGCAAGAAGTAGGACAGATATTCCCACAACTTGTGTCTACAACGTCTGCAACTGCTCTTACTCCCGAAGGTACAGTGACCCTTAACTACATGGGCCTCATCTCTCCGATGGTTGCGTCAATACATGCACTCTACGACCGTGTGGTAGTACTTGAAAAAAGTATGACTGAGTTTGCGCTTAGCTTTACTTCAAAAAAGATCGTAGCTTCAGAAGAGTTGTGTGTCGGTACAACATGCGTATCACCAGAGGAGTTTCAGGCAATGGTCGCTAACTATAAAGGAGGTAGTGTCTCACTCAACGCAAGCAGTAAAGCACAAGGTGCCGCTGTAGTATCTGCTAAGGATACAGAGGCGCCAAGCCTTACAGTAGTAGGATTTAACCCCACCAGCCTTTTGGTAGGTGACTCCTATATAGACCTTGGCGCTACAGTGAAGGACGCCGGCTCAAATAATTTAGGCATCCATGTTTCGGTTGACGGGGGTGCAACCACTACTCCCGACCAAATTGTCATTGATACAAAAGAGGCGGGGACACATACTATTATATATACAGCAACAGATGGTGCCGGGAATGTGGGCTTTGCAACCCGTACAATTAAAGTAGAGGCAAGCGGCGCAACTTCGAAAGCTACCGAAGCTACATCAACCCCAACATTATGAAAAATATAAAATATCCTTATGTTATGAAAAAAATCTTCATTGGCACTGCACTCTTAACACCTTTTTTCATAGGAATACCCGTCCTTGCAACTACGCGGACTGTAGTAAACAAAACAATAAATATCCCCGCTATTGATAGGGGGTTAGTTGGACACTGGTCGTTTGATGGCAAAGATATGCTGCAAAATGTTAAAGACACGAGCGGCTTGGGGAATAATGGAAATTTAGTTGGATATACTTCAACAACTACAGTTACTGGGAAGATTGGGCAAGCGCTGACGTTTAATGGATCGAACCAGTATGTGAACGCTGGTTCAGGTATACCGCTGGACAGCAACAACTGGACGATACATATGTGGCTTAATCTAAGTGGTTCTCTAACGGGGGTTATGCGATTCTTATCTTATTACGGAGATGGACCTACTTTTTGGAATGCAGGTGCTGGAGCTTTGTCAATTGTGCATACTGGGACTATTGACCAATCATGCAACATTACGCTGGTTACAAATAAATGGACAGCAATTACCGCGACACGTTCTGGGTCGACCATACGGTGTTATCTCAATGGTGCGCAGACGGTACAAAATACTTCGTTTAGCGCGACGTATACCGCTGACACGTCTGTGCGTATTGGCAATAGCACAGCTTTTAACGAGCCATGGTCAGGAAGTGTTGACGATGTTCGTATATATAATAGAGCGCTCTCTGCCTCTGAAGTAAAACAACTTTACAACGCAAATGTAACTGCAGCTAATAAGACAATAAATGTCCCAACAATTGATAGCGGGCTTGTTGGCCACTGGTCGTTTGATGGTAAAGATATGACACAAAATGCGAAGGATACCAGCGGGCAGGGGAACACAGGATATTTAGTTGGGTATACTTCAACCACAACTAGTGCGGGGAAGTTAGGACAAGCGATGCGGTTTGATGGGTCAACTCAATATGTAAATGTAAATGACAATTTATCGCTGAATCCTTCGGCTATTACCGTTAGTTCATGGATAAAAGCTTCTTCTTTTACAAACGCTTACAATACCATTGTGCACAAGGGCGACGGTAGTAACTTCTATGAAGTATACGTCAAATCAAATGGTAAATTGGCGGTATATAATGGCAACAACCCTACCTTTAGTCAGTATGATGGAACTGGCACCTATACATTGTCTACTAACCAATGGTATTTTGTTACTTTTACTTATGACTCAGTGAATGGATTAAAAGGGTATGTAAATGGTGCTCTTGATGGATCAGACGTAGTAAATGGGCTGGTAGGGCTATCAAGTACAGCTCTATCAATTGGAAGAGATAGTTGGACAGCAGGAAGATTCTTTAGTGGTAGCATTGACGACGTACGTATCTACAACCGCGCACTTTCTTCAGCCGAAGTTAAAAAATTATATACTGCTTCTTCGGCTCGGTTGCGGTAATATATAGTATGCCTATACAGGGACACATTTATTGCCACTATAAGGGTGCTGAATATAGAGTGCTATACATTGGCATGCACACAGAAACAGAAGAGGAGATGGTAGTATACTGTGCGGTACTTTCGCCTGAAAAAATTTGGATTCGACCACTGATAATGTTTATGGAGTCTGTGGAAGTAGACGGGAAGAGTGTGCCTCGATTTAAACATATAAAAATAAAATGAAACCACGCGCATCAGCAGGAGGAATAATTGTTGGCCCTAAAGGAAAGATTGTGTTAGTCGAGCAACACGGCAATTCGTGGTCATTCCCTAAAGGTGGCATAGAAGAAGGAGAGACGGAACTCCAGGCGGCTAAACGAGAAATTTTTGAAGAATCGGGGTTGCGAGATATAACTCTGGTGTCAGAGCTCGGCTCGTATGAGCGGTACTCGATCGGTCCCGGTGGTCATGAGGAAGCGTTGGCGTTGGGACTTCGTCGGCGAACACTTTTTTTATTTCAGACGAATGTCACTGAAGAAGAACTACATCCTCATGATAGCGAAGTCACAAAGATTGGATACTTTACAATAGATGAGGCAAAAGAAAGGTTGACCCATGTTAAGGATAAAGAGTTCCTTCTGTCGGTCCGCAACCGTGTAGAAGAGGTTATGAAGTAATATGGATACTGCACTTCTTATACCTAGTGCATTTATAGCGGGCGTACTGATGTTTTTAGCTCCATGTACTCTACCTATTATCCCGGGGTACCTAGTGTTTATTGCCGCAGTCCCCGTAACGCCCCTTTCAAACTCTCCACACTCTGCAAGAGAAAATAATGTAAAGCGAAGACGAAGAATTTTAAAAAATGCTCTTTTCTTTGTGCTCGGCTTCTCGATTATTTTTATACTACTTGGAACGTTTGCTGCAACACTCGGTTCATTACTCGGCTCATACCGAGATTTTCTGTCCCGAGCTTCAGGAGGTATGATCATCCTTTTTGGTTTAATGATGCTGAACTTTATCCGACTACCGTTTGTGGGGGGAGAATGGCATGCCAAGATCCCTTCGTTTTTGACCGTAGGTCGAAGTGAGAGTTCGTTTTTAATTGGCGCACTTTTTGCCCTGGGTTGGAGCCCTTGTATCGGTCCAATACTCGGTACCATCCTCTTGTTTGCTTCAAACGCAACTACCATAGCACAAGGAGCACTGTTACTTGGAGTTTTCTCCCTAGGACTTGGTGTACCTTTTATACTGACCGCACTCCTGATTGACACCGCTGCAACTCAATTCGGTAAATGGAATAAAGTTATTACGATACTTTCAATAATGGGTGGCCTACTACTCGTGCTGTTTGGAGTATTGATTTTGTTTGGCTTAATGGGTGCGGCTGTAGCGTGGGTTGCACAAATTTTTGAAATAGTTGGATATGATAGACTGTATAATTATTTGTAAACTACCTCACAACCATGACTAAAATAATTATACGACTGGTACTGTATGCCGCGGCGATACTACTTATAGGCGCGTTTGTGCCTGGTATACATATTAGTAATTTTACTTCGGCCCTCCTTGTTGCCTTAGTGTGGGGAGTCATTAGCGTTACTCTTCGACCTATACTTGGTCTTATCACTCTTCCGATCAATTTCATAACACTCGGGTTATTCTCTTTTATACTCAACGCTCTTCTTTTTTGGCTTATGACCATGTTACCTGGGTTTACGGTAGATAATTTTATTGCAGCTCTCCAAGGTTCGGTGATGCTGACGCTCGCCGGGTGGGTTTTCCAAGCTGTTTTTAAATAAACAGAGGCATAGCCCTTGCTCTCGCTAAGTGTCAAATTCCTGGTAGAGTGGGTATATATGGCATTTGTAGACGAGTTAACTATTGCAGCCCGAGCTGGGAAGGGGGGAGACGGCGTAGTACGCTGGCTTCATTTAAAAGGGAAGGAACTCTCGGGTCCTTCTGGTGGTAACGGTGGTAACGGTGGGGATTTTTATATACGTGGGGTACGAGACCTCAACCTTCTTTCAAGGTATAGGGGAGAGAAAAAATTCGTAGCACAGGATGGAGATCCAGGTGGAAACCGGAATAAAACGGGAAAAGGTGGAGATGATTTTATTCTCGACTTACCGGTTGGCTCGATTATCTATAACAAGGATACTGGTGAAGAGTTTGAGCTCACTCACGAAGAAGAGGTAAAACTTATTTTAAAAGGAGGTCGTGGCGGAGCGGGTAACGCTGTTTTTAAATCTTCGGTTAATCGCTCTCCTGAAGAATCATCTGAGGGAGGAAGGGGAGAAGAAGCAACTCTCCAAATCGAGCTTCGTCTTATTGCTAACGCAGGGCTTATTGGTATACCGAACGCTGGTAAATCGTCGCTTCTAAATTCCCTTACGGGCGCTGAAGCAAAAGTAGGATCGTATGAGTTTACAACACTCGACCCTAACCTTGGTATGTTGTACGGCTATGTATTAGCCGACATACCCGGTCTTATTGAGGGCGCATCAGAAGGAAAGGGGCTTGGCGCGAAATTTCTGCGTCATATAGCACGTACAAATATTCTTCTACACTGTGTGTCGCTTGAAAACGATGAGCCTTTGGGGGTATATAAGCTCGTACGAAAAGAAATTGAGTCATTTGAAAATGGTATTTTAAAAAATAAAAAAGAGCTCGTTATACTCACAAAGTCGGACACACGAAATTTACAAAAAATAGAAGAAGTACGCTCACTATTTTCAAAAGAAGGTCTGGTGTGTGAAGTTGTGAGCGTACTTGATGATGCTCAAATCAAAAATATAAGCGATAGAATTATCGCTGAGTTGCGTGTAGTATAGGGGAGTATGAATGATTATAAACCAACTATTGGCCTTGAGATACATGCAGAGCTTAAGACATCTACCAAAATGTTTTGCTCGTGCCGTAATAATGCAGATGAGAAAGAGGCTAACAGTAACGTTTGTCCAGTTTGTATGGCACACCCCGGGACTCTACCGGTCATTAATAAAGAAGCGGTACATAAAGTACTTTTAGTAGGAACAGCCCTGGGGTCAACATTAGCAGATTTTACAGAGTTTGACCGCAAGAACTATTTCTACCCCGATATTCCAAAAGGTTACCAAATTAGCCAATATGCCTATCCACTTGTAAAAGGAGGGATTTTAAAGGGAGTGGAAATTACCCGAATACATTTAGAAGAAGATACAGCGCGTTCTCAACATACCACCGAGTCAGGGGGGTCAACTAACGTAAGCTTAGTTGATTATAACCGAGCTGGTGTACCTCTCATGGAATTAGTAACAGAGCCCGTCATACACGACGCCGATACTGCAACCTCGTTTGCCCGAGAACTTCAGATTTTACTACGTTATCTCGGTGCAGGGGATGCAAATATGGAGAAAGGCGAGATGCGAGTTGAGGCTAATATATCAGTTAGTAAAACCGATACTTTTGGAACAAAAGTAGAGGTCAAAAACCTTAACTCTTTTCGAACTGTAGAGCGTGCTATTAAATATGAAATTGAGCGACAAATAGCCGTGCTTGAATCAGGTGGAGAAATTGTACAGGAAACAAGAGGATGGGATGAAGCAAAGCAAGCTACCTATGCACAGCGTAAAAAGGAATCCAGCAAGGACTATAGGTATTTCCCAGAGCCTGATTTACCCAAACTTGTAATTTCAGAAATACCTGAGTTTTTTTCTTCCAAACTACGCCAAGATCTACCAACTCTTCCTTGGGATAGACGAAATAACTATATAAAATATGGGATAAGTGACGATGCTGCCGAAATGTACGTTAGGGATGAATCCTTTTTTGAAAGTGGTCAGCTTTCGGGACGTGGAGTTGGAACTTTCTTTGATGAGTGTTATGAGTACTGCGAAGAGGATAAGGAGTTACTGATACTTGTTTCTAACTACCTGACTTCAGATATACCTAGTGTAGCAAAAAAGCTTATAGAAAATTCAAGGATAAGTAAAATGGTTACTTTTCCGAATGCTCAGGAGTTTGTTGCTTTGGTCAAAATGTTTAAAAATAATGAGATTGGTTCAAAAGCAACTAAAGAAGTTTTGGAAGTGCTTATGCGAGAAGGAGGTAATGCCCTGGAAATAGTTCTTGCACGTGGACTCAAGCAAAAAAGTGATGAGAGATTTTTACAGGAAATTGCAAAAAAGGTTATTGAAGCAAACCCGTCAGTTGCGAGAGAATATAGGGCGGGGAAAGAGGCCGCGCTACAGTTTTTGGTGGGTCAAGGAATGAAAGAATCGAGAGGTTCAGCAAACCCTGCAGTCCTTCGTGAGCAATTTAAAAAGGATTTGTCTGTTTAAATATTTGCAGCTAATCCAATAGTTCTACATCCCGCATATAGCGGGATTCGTCTGTATGCTATATGATTATACGTATGGATGAACTGGATTTATCGGGAAAGCGGTATATATCGTCAAAGCGTGCGGCGAAAGAAAATCGCTATCACGTTGATTATATAGGCCAGCTTATACGTGCAGGGAAAATACTCGGTTCAAAGGTTGGGCGCACTTGGTATGTTGAAACAGAATCTTTAAATGAGTATTTAGGCAAAGAAAAAATGCCTCCTACACAACCGGTAATAGCCCATAATTATATACCACCAGAAAAGGTTACTCCTCCTCCCGTATACACTCCACCCCCTGCCGCACTCATTCGGCCATCAGTATCCCTTCCTCCACCCGTACTAAACCCTGAGCCGATAAAAAGTCGGCTCACGTATGTTCAAGATGATGAGCCAATTCTTCCGCACGTAAGAATAGTTGACCTAGAGAGTAAGATACTAATAAAAAAAACTAATGGTACCCCTGCTCTAGAAAAAATAACGCCTCTAAAGACGATAGAGAAGCCACAAGTAAGTCCGACTAAACGTGTTTCGACACAGCAGGCACCACTACCTCTCGGTGCTATGGCTATTGTAGGTGTCGTAACAGTAGCAGCTTCGTTCCTCACATCTTACTACTTGCAGTATCATGCGACAGTAAATCAGACACAAATACAAACCTCAATACATTTTTAAATAAGCAATATTTAATAAAATAACTGTAAAGTTTCAAAACCTACTGCTGTAGATCAATAATAGGTTTTATAAAAGTGTATTCTAAAATATCGTCTAACCGAGATATCGTTATTTTGGAACATACCACGTATAAAAAAACGTTTATGTTTTAAACATTGTTTAATTTATTTACTTATTTTTACGTCGTAAGTGAGATAAAAACTTACTTAACCAAACGCTTTTGCTTGTTAAAAAACTAATAAAAAAAATTTTTATATTTTATTTTATATAACTAATTTTAAACAGTGATTTTATAATTCATTTTATATTTATTTTTTCTTCATATTATCCACAGTTTTAGAGTATAAATTGTAAAGGTTTTTTGTTTTTTAAAAGTACAATTAGTTGTAAAGAGATATGGTCGAATTAACTTTGAAATTCAAAGGTTTATCGGAGGTATGAACCAATCGGAAAAAATAATTTCCAGTGATGGTGAAGTAATGCTGAGTGCAAGAAGAGTTGCACAGCGTTTAGTATGTGCCCCAGACTATGTAACTAAACTTTGTCGGGATGGAAAGCTACAAGGTGTACGCCTTAAAAATGTATGGTATGTACGTGAGGAATCTATTGCGCGTTTTGAGGTTGAAAGAAGTGCTGCCAAAATAGCACGGTCTGAAGAACTTGCAGAACTTCGACGTTTAGAGAGTAAGCAATTTAACCGTACCCACTCCCCAATAAAGAAGTCATCATCTGGAAGTTTTTTTTATTTTGTTGCAAAGCAAGGAATTATTTCGGCGGCTGTAGTGTCACTTTTTTTTGGTTTTATAGTATTTGGTGCCGCACAGTCAGTGTCAAAATCTATTTCAATACTTCCAAGTTCTCTCTCACAGACAGCAGCTCTTGCACAAATTGAGTCTCCCTTTTTTGCCAATCAAGGATTTACTTTTTGGAATTTAGGAAAGCTGGTGGCTAGTTTGTTTACTCCTTCGACAGAAAAAGTTGCTCAAGTTACACCACAGTCAGTATCAAAATCAATCCGGGTTACAACTCCTGTGGTTTTGCCACCGCGTGTTATCCCACTACAGACGCACACATCTGTAACTCCGCAAACGAGCCCAGTGACTGCTTCTGTGGGGTCCAGTATTACAAAACAAACAATAATACAAAATAGCTATCCCGTGACCGAACGTATTCTTTTGCAACCGGCGACAACGACAGGAAGTTTTGTAACGTCCGATGAAGTTAGTCAAAAATTAAATCAGCTTCGCAGTGAATTTGCATATTCAATTTCTGGTATTTCGCCTATACCATCACAAGGAGGAATTACAAATGCAATTGCCTTGTCTCAACATATTGACCGACTCAATAATGTCACCATCTCAAACCTAACTGTGCACGGCATTAGTGGTTTAACCGCAGCAGATTTAGCAGGGCTCACTCTTACAACAAGCGGGGGTGCTACCCCTGCAGGGGTAACGGGTCAGCTGCAGTTTAATACTGGCGGGGCCCTGGATGCTACTTCTTCGCTTTTTTATGATAAGGCAAATGGGAGATTAGGGGTTGGCACCTCGACACCGCAGTCGATGTTGGCGCTTGGCGCTGGAGGAGTGATACGAGTGACTGCAAATGATGGTGCGTCAAACGGCTGCTTTGCGCAAATTGCAGGACAACTGCAATATTCAAACGACTGCATTTCTTTTCAAGGGTTTACTAGTGCGTCTGCAGGAGGATGGACTGATACGGGTACCGTGGTTCGACTTACAACCAATACTGAAAATGTTGCTATAGGAACTTCCACTGCGTACGCCAAACTCACAGTATGGGGATCGTCTGCAAATACTGATAAAGCTTTTGAAATAGCAAATAGTGCCTCCACAACATTACTCTCAGTCTCTAATGCGGGACTTACGACAGTACTTAGTTTGCAAGCAATTGGTGCCACAACGACGGCCCTGTTTGCGGTTACTGCATCGACAACAAACCTCTATACCAGCAACTTCACCTTAGGCTCAGTGTCGGGCATCTTAAAAGCCGTGAATGGCTCAGTGGGAACGTCGCTTGTTAATCTTTCGGCGGATACGGCGGGTACACTACCGGTTGCTCGGGGTGGCACGGGTTCTACAACCTTGACGGGGATGTTGGTAGGAAATGGAGTGGGAGGGCTCCAAACAGTCGTCGTTACTGCACCTCTCGCTTTTTCTGGCTCGACACTTTTGCTCACACAATCAACGGTAGGTACCAATGGATATGTTTCTTCTGTTGATTTCAATACGTTTAATAACAAGATATCCTCTTCTTCACTTAGTGGAGGAGCAGGCATCGCTTATAACAGTGCAACTGGGGTCATTACAAATACTATTGGATACGCACTGCCCGGTAATGCAACGACAACGACACTTACATTCTCAAATGGTTTTGTTTCCTCAGCATCCTCAACAATAAATGCATCTACAACTATTGTCGGTCAGTTAACTC
>JAYVXU010000047.1:0-12591 GCA_043784925.1 Candidatus Adlerbacteria bacterium | reverse complement strand
CTGATCGCATTACTCAAACCCAATGACCCCGACTCTATATTTTTAGTTGTAGACACCATTGCAGAAGACCCAAACTTGTCTTTGAACTGCCACGAAATTGCACACGACATCGGGCACCGTGCGTACGAAATGTACGGCTTCTCGGACGCTATGACGTTTGATAACCCCAAACACGTCAAGCATGCTCTTGTGCAATATATTTGCGCAGGCGGCTATATGCATGGGATTTTAGAAGAAATGTCACTCCATCATCCAGAATTTCTGCAACATCCTGACACGATTTGCGACACTGTCCCTACCTCCGACCGGGCAAGTTGTTTTCATGGCATGGGGCATGTGTACATGTTAGCCCACGCAAGAGATGCCGAAGCGTCCATTAGTGGGTGTCGACTCGTTAGTCATATATATGACCGGGCTCGCTGTTTTGAAGGTGTGCGAATGGAACAGTTTTGGGGGATCCCAAACGAAATGAGCACTAGCACATTGGGGTGGGATATTGAAAAACCTGTTGCCGCTTGCGTCGGGTTAGTTAACGACGAAAAACCTACGTGCTTTTTGTACTCATCATTTGGTTATTTAAAATATCATCCAAAAGACTACGCGGGCGCTGTGCGGCTGTGTACTGAAAATAATTTAGATGACTCAAATACAAGTTTTTGCTTGAAAGGGCTCGGGATCACTATGATGAGCAAGTTCAAAGGACAGCACCTCGAAGACTCAGAGGTTTACGTTACACAACTCAGTTATGATCAAAAATATGCATTTTACTTAGGGGTGTTAGGGTACGCCCGGTTGTCGGGAGTGAGCAAAAGTGATTTAGAAACAACCTGTTCTTTATTTAAAGTAGACTCGGGGGTTTGTCTTGCAGCACTAACTGAAAAATAATTATTCCATAACAGTTTTTAATTCAACTACTAGGCGTGTAGCACAAAAATCAAACCGCTGCACAGGTGCAGCGGTTTTGGGTTAAGCGGTTTCGGACAGTCTCGTTGATCGTCTTTGAAGAACAGAAACTTTTGGTTTCTTCTCCAGCAAAGCGTACGGGTCTTGGTAGAGCCCGCCCATTGCCAATGGTGTGAGGTAGAGTATACGAACGTCTCCCCAGAAAGTCCGGTTGCGCGTGTAAGCCACGTCGAGCCATACACTTAATTGCTGGTCGTGTTCTTGTCGCAACCCGGTCAGTTGGAGTAAACCCGTAAGCCCGAAAATCATATGTGGATCTTTGAACTCAGGGAACTGCGACACGATATCCTCTGTGATAGGAAGAGTTCGAGGTCTCACCCCGACCAGACTTATGTCCCCCATCAGCACGTTTAGCAGTTGTGGCAACTCATCGAGTCTATACTTGCGGAGGATTTTCCCTGCACGTGTGACTCGAGGGTCATCTTCCTGAACCAAGTCAACAATCTCGCCCGACCCTGTATTTTCATACATGGTGCGAAATTTAAGTATTCGAAATGGCCCCCGATTCCCAACTCGATCTTGGATATACCAGGGCCCACCGGGTGAATCGAGGGCTACCCAACAAGAAAATCAAAACACCCCGGTGCAGAGCATCGAGGTATGGGGAATCAACATTTTTTAGTGGTGATGCTCCATCTGCTCCACGGCTTCGTGTTCATGTTTAAGTACAACATGATCATGTATAACCTTCTTTTTGCCAACAATAATCCACATAGCAACTAAGGTTGTAATCGGGACTGCGAGCATGAGCCCAATACTTCCTATCATGATCCGAAGGAGTTCACTGGCAAAAACTTCCCGGTTGAGAGTCAAAGTTATATCTCCCGCCGAAATATAATTTGAATATACAAGCAAGAGTGGTAAAGAAGCTCCGACATACGCAATGGCCAGTGTGTTAACTAATGCGCCAATATGTTCCTTTCCCATACGAATCGCTCGTTTGTAAATTGTCCATGTGTCAATATGAGGACCGACCCTATGCAATTCTTCTACCGCGACCGCTTGGCCAATTGCCGCGTCGTACAACACTCCCAAAAGTCCGATGAGCATGCCACCTAGCAATAAACCAACAAAATCCACGTGCCCATTAACAGCATACGCAAGAGCCGTCGACTGCTCTGAGTCAAAACCTGTTAGTCGCCCATTGAGTACACTCCAATATGCTAACAGGCCCGTGACCCCGATAGTGATAAGCATCCCTACAACAGCAGTTGCTGTTGTTCGATTAAAGCCATGGGTAATATAGGATCCAACAATAATAATGAGGGAGCATATGCCGAGACTTAAAAGAACTGGCGAAAAACCGTGCAAAATTCCCGGTAAAAAGAGGTAGAAAATAACAAGTATGCTCGCCAAGAGCGAAGCTAGCCCACGGACCCCTTGCCAACCTCCAAAAGCAATTACACACAAAACAAAAATACCTGCCACGATATATAATGTGGTCATTCTATACGGCTCTGCGACATTATATGCATCAATCGCATCCAAGTTGTCCACGGTGTGAGTCACGTAAAAAACATCTCCTTTTTTTAATAGTAAGTAATCATTGTTGGCTATTATAGTGGCCCCTGTTTCAGGGCCGGTAAGGATTTTTACTTTAAGGGTTTGGTATTTTTGAGTGCCAGCTACTCCACTAACTACCCTGTCTTCACTGCCTGTCACCTCGAGCACTTCTGCCTTCATGGTGACTGAAGACTCCTGTGCATGAACAGGGGAAGAAATACTAAGCACAAAAATAAAAACAAAAGCTGATACGAGGAGTAATTTCATTACTGATCGCGCACCCTTATACATTTTTGATTGTGTTGTATGACTGCCAGGTAATTCGTAAAATAACAAAAGTCATTATCAAGCCGATTAGTGGGTCTGCAATTTGCAGTCCAAGGACTACTAAAATACCACTTGCGACTACCGACAGACTGACCAGGCCGTCTGCTCGAGCATGTACACCGTCCGCGATTAGTGCAGGGCTATTCAAACGCTTACCCGCCCGCGTTCGGATGAAAGCGGCAATTTCGTTACCTGCAAATCCTACAAATCCAGCAGCAATTAAAGCCCCGAGATGCATAATAGACTGCGGGTGCACAAGCCGATAGATTGCCTCGACACCAGCTACACATGCACTTACAAAAATAGTAAGTACAACAAAATATCCAGCGTACTTCTCTGCCCTTTTGCTGCGGAGCAAGAATGCTGCCCCAAGGGGCAACGCAGTAAGAGCATCTCCAAAGTTATGTATCAGATCAACAAGAAGTGACACAGAGTTAGTTGAGAAAAAAACAAACCCCTGTATGAGTGCAGTTGTAAGTAATACTACGAGACTTAGACTTACTGCCTTCACTCCTTCTTTTGATCTAATAATCGAAGGGTCTATTAATCCATGTGTATGCCCATGCTCATCATGGGAATGACCGTGGTCGTGAGAATGTTCAGCAAAATGTACTGCATATGTTTGTGTCTTTCTATTTTGTACAAGATGTACTTGTACAGAAAATGAATGTGGCTCGGGGATACTCTCCGCTGATTGCCAATATTCTCCTTTATTGAGCATACTGAAGGTTTGAGACCCACCCCCTTCCCGAGTGGTCGTGACCGAGCAGGCATCAAGTGCTGGGCCGGTGATGCGAAAATGCGGCGGCATATCGTGTTCAAAAATAGATACTTCAACTACACCCCCCGGAGTATCAATACGTTCAAGCTCAGGGCCATGAATTCCTTCTTCTGAGTGACTATGCTCTTTATTTTGATGACTATTCATACATTGTAAGATATGCAAATAAAGTTTATTGCTTTAGTTTGGTATACGCAACTTAATGCATCATGTGACTAGTTGAGGGCACTTGTCCTTGCATAGGCGCAGCGCCTTGGGTTGAACCTAGTGTCACTGCTACTACAAAGTTCGTCGTTAGTACTTTGCCTCCACGCTGGAACTGCGTAAAGACTTTGTACTTCCCTGCTTCAGGAAAATCAACCATAAAGTTGACCGTACCATTTTGTTTTGCCCCCACCTCTTCAACTGGGTGTGCATGAATAAAGTCTAATGTCCCTTCGCGCAATATTACACTGTGTCCAAGTGCCCCTAAGTACGACTCGAGGTCAGTCACAGCTTTACCCTGTTGCTGTATATTGAACGAAAGCATAGATTCTACTCCTGTTGTAAGAGACCTGTGCGTACTGAGCCCAAACTGGTACCCCTCAAATGTTTTATTTTTTTCTTCAGTCCCTAGCGGCACAGCTGCATATGAGTTTACATCACCCACATTCACATCTTCAAAAGGGGTCGCCATAAGCGGCATACCACCCCCATCCATCTGTCCACCTGCAGCAGCGAAATCAGCAAAGATTCGGTATGGTCCACTGCTGGGGAATGTAAGACCAGTCATGGTGAATATTCCTGTTGTCGGATTAAAGTCAGGGTGCACATGCTGGAATTGTGACAGGTCTTTACTCACTGCAATCAAATGCAACTGTTTAGTATGAGTAATTTGGAAATCTTTCAGCGTATTACCTTGGTCATCCACAATTGAGAAACCATATGATACTGGAATATTTGGAGTATATCCTCCACCTGTAGGTTGTGGCTTAATGCAATAGGAGCGATGACTTTGTATTGATTGTGTGGCACTTAAATTTCCATCAGAGGCACAGTACACCACAACCTTAGCAGATTCTTTCTTAGCACTATTTTTATTAGAAAATACTACACCTACTGCGATGAGTGCTACTACTGCCGCCATAACTAGAAATACTTCTGTTCGTTTTAATTCAGTTATTTTTTTCATGTTTTAATAATTTGTTTTTACTAACTTTATAGAATACTGCAGGGGTGAAAATAAGCGACACAATAGTCGAACTTATCAATCCTCCGAAAATTACAACACTTAACGGATGAAGCAATTCTTTGCCTGGCTCTTCTGCACCAAGGATAAGTGGCACGAGCGCCAGCGCGGTCACAAGCGAGGTCATAAGCACCGGCACAACGCGATCGAGTGTTGCGCGAAGAATCGTGACCTCGGTCATGGGCGCTCCTTGCTTAATAAGATCAAGGGTGTGACTAATAAGAATTATACCATTTCGAGAAACGATACCAGCAAGCGAAATAAATCCAACTAGGTGTGCCAAGTTCACTTGCCCGCCAGTCAGCCACACACCTACCATACCCCCAAAAATAGCAGATGGTATGTTGAGCATAATCTGCAATGCTATGGGAAATGAAGAGAATGTTTGATACAACACAAAAAGGATGAGCAGAAGACCTAGTCCAAACAAAAGTCCGAGTCGTACACTATTTTCTTTTTGACTCTTGTAGGTACCTTCGTAAGACACAGTCTGGCCTTGTGGCAGCGTTTGGGCATCCATAAGCTTTTTTACTGCCTCTACAGCCCCAACAATATTCCCACCTTGGTAGTTGGCACTCACCACCAACACACGCTTGCCACCTTCGTGCGAAAAACGGTTGCGTCCTGCGTCTAACCGCAGCTCTGCTGCATTCCCTAAAGCATCTATGCCTTTAAACGGTAGAGGGATATCACGAATACCGTCACTATTGCCGCGCCATGACTGGTCGTACCGCAGCACAACATTGGTTCGAGCGATACCATTTTGTACTTGCCCAACACTCACTCCAAGCAGACCTTCTTCAAGCTCGGTTGCGACTGCCCCACTTGATATGCCGTAATCTGCGAGTCGATTTCTATCGGGATAGATGCGCAACTCGGGAAGCAATACTTCTTTTTGAACTTGCGGATTAGTCACGCCTGTTTGTTTGGCCAATTCAATACGAATACGCTCCGCCGTTTGTTTGAGCGCGGTCAGGTCATCACCATATACTTTAACCACAATAGGAGCACGCACACCGGAGAGAAGTTCTTCAACTCGATGGGTTATAGGCTGCCCGAGCGAGAAGCTTGCATCAGGAAATCGATTTAATACTTTTTGAATTGCAGCAAAGACTGTCTTAGATTCACCCGCGCGTCCTTGCTCGAGAGTAACTTGTATTTCGCTCGTGTTTGCGCCACTGTCGTGTGGGTCTGCTCCCGCGCGCCCCGTAATATGACTCACCCGTTGTACATACTTTATTTTTCCAATTTCTTTTTCGACTCGTGACGCAAAGTTGTTTGAGGTCTGTAAATCAGTACCCACCGGAAGCACTACCGAGATAGTTGCGGAACCTTCGTTAAAGGGTGGAATTCCTTCTTTACCCGCTGCCACATACATCCCGACCGTAGCTATAATTCCCAGCACGGTAATTACCATGAGCGTTCGTACATGGGCGATACCCCACACAATAGGCGCGGTCATACACTTCTTTACCCATTGCACAAACCGGGTGTCTCCCTCGTGACCGGCCAGATGTTTAGGTGTAAGCAGCAACGCACACAAAACCGGAGTCACGGTAAGAGAAACAACCAATGACGCCATAAGTGCTACCAGATACGCTGCACCTAATGATGCGAGCAAACGCCCTTCGACACCGGGGATAAAGAACACGGGTAAAAATACAATGACCACCAGAAGGGTCGCGACCATGATGGAGCTCAACACTTCGTGTGTACCTTCAAACACTACTTTAGTGATGGGTTCTGCCATGCCGCTGCGCTTCCATTCCCTTAAACGACGAAAAACGTTTTCAACTCCAACTATCCCGTTGTCGACCAACTCTCCCACAGCAACCGCCACACCCCCGAGCGTCATAACATTGACCGAAAACCCCAGAAGGCGAAAAATAATTATAGTTATAAGGATACTCAGAGGAATCGATACAAGAGTTACAAATGTAACCCTTCCATGCATAAGAAACAGGGCGAGAATAATCGCTACAACTACAATTCCTTCAAGGAGGGCGCGTTCTACATTATTAAGCCCGGCATTAATAAACCACTCTTGGCGGAATAAATCATTTTGAAGTACAACACCTTTGGGTAATGTTTTACCAATACTTTTGAGCGCTGCATCTACGGCATAGGTCACTGACAGCGTTTCAGCCTCGGGTTGTTTTGCAACGCGCATAATCACACCGGGCGCACCGTCTATAGTGGCGCTGCCCCTTACCGGACTTACTCCTTCACTAATAGTAGCTACATCGGCTAATCGAACTCCTCGCCCATCAATAGTTGCAATACCAACCTCTTCCAATTCCGCAATGTTTTGAGGCGCAACAAGAATTCGCAGAGGATATTCTTTTCCACCTTGTACTAGCAGTCCCCCGCTTTTATTTGCGAGCACTGGCTTAAGGGCGGCTTCAATATCCTCTATACGAATTGAGTAACGGCGAAGTGCGTCAGCATTAAGATTTACTTGCCACTCTTTTACATCACCTCCAAGCACAATAACATCGCTTACTCCAGGCACACGCAGTAGTGATGGGCGAACGGTCCAATCGGCAAGTGTGCGTAATTGTTTCGCATCTATTGTTTGGTCCTTTGTGGTTAGCCCTACCCACATAATTTCACCCATGATCGAACTTACCGGCCCCAAGACCGGCCGCACTCCTTGAGGCAAGTCGAGACGGGAGATTCTTTCTTGGATAATTTGACGATTGCGGTAGATGTCCGAGCCCCACTCAAACTCTGCCTGCACAATCGCTAAACCAAACGAAGAACTTCCTCGAACACGAGACACTCCAGGAGCCCCAGCAACCGCATTCTCGACAGGAACAAGCACAAGCCTTTCAACTTCTTCGGGCGCTAATCCTTCTGCCTCTGCAAACACAGCAACAGTTGGTTTATTGATGTCTGGGAGCACGTCGACTTTCATTCCAATAAAACTCCAAACACCACCTGCAACGAAAACTAAAGCGATACCTACCGTTTTCCAATGATGACGTAAGGCGCTTTGGATAAGTAGATTTAACATACATTATTCAGCATGTTCATGACCATGACCATCCCCTTCTGGTGTTGTAGCTGTAGGAACTTTCGTTTGTTCAATTTTTTGACCTTCTTTTACATTTTCATCTGGTTGCGAAAGGTACGTGTCCCCTAGTGAAATACCTTCAAGGATTTCTACCGCGTCACCAAATGTTTTACCGGTGCGCACCGCTTTTGATTGGACAATACCACTGGTAGCCACAAGCCAAATGTGTGCCTGATTAGCTTCATTCCACCAAATAGCGTCAAAGGGCACTGCAATAGTTTGCATGGTTGCTTCAAGTGGGATAACACGAACCGACAAATGCGCAGGCCAATCTACCTCAGCTTCAAAGCGAGCATCTGCCATGTAGGCGCCATTTCCATCGAGTGCCCGACCAACACCGATAATGGTGCCAACTTTAATATCCTTTGAAAATCCGGGTCGAATTACGCGCACTTTTGCATCAGCGCTCGGCACCTCCGCATTACTAGGAATTCGGAAGCGAATTATTTTACCCGTGTTACTGCCCGAACTGATCGATGCAAGAGGGTCACCTGGTTTTACAAATTCACCCACTTTTTTTACTATTGAAGATACATACCCAGCTTTTGGTGCAACAATGCTCGCTCCTCCGGATATTGCTGCAGTTACTGCCTTGTATGAGTCTTCTGCGGCCCTTACATCGTTTTGACTTACTGTATTATCTCTTTCAAGTTCACCTGTTTTAGCCGCTACTTCGCGCGATTTGTCCGCTAATTCCCTTTCTTTATCTGAGATAGTAACGAGTGCATTTTGATAGGCCTCTACAGCTTCACCAAAGGCTATTTGGTCAGCCGCTATGTCTTTTCTTAGCTGATCTAGTTTTACCTGAGGATAGTTTTCAGTTGCGATACTAGCTGCTACAAGCTGAAAAGCTATAGTAAAGTAAGCCTTTGCCTCCGCTACGGGAATACCTCCTTTGTCGAGCGCCTTAAGAGTTGACGCGACCACTGTCGGATATGAATTACGTAATTGAGAATTAGTGGCTCCAAAATAGTATGGTATTGCAATAAGATATATTTTATCCGGAGCAGAAAGAATATCTACATTATTTCCCGAGAACTCTGCAAAGTGCTGGCCAATTGCTTGTTTCAATACAGTACGTACATGAACCTCTGACGCTTCAGCTGATTTTTTTGCAGCCTCTATGGCTTTTTGTGCTGCATCTCTCGAAGTAGAGTCTCCAAGTTGTGTGCGAGTTTGGCCCACGTAGGCTTGAGTCGTTGCTGCTTTTGCTTTAGTTTGGGTGACATTCAGCGCTTGCTCGGCAAGTACTTTTTTTAATTCGGGGGTAAGTGATACCGCCGACAATTGTCCTAACGCTTGTCCTTCGCGTACATACTGGCCGATTGTGACATTCCAAGACACAATAGTGCCTTCGCGTGGTGGTTGTATATCTGCATCATTCGGTGAAATTATTTCTCCCGGCCAAGAGGTGGCGGTGGAAAACGAGCCTGTTTCAGCTCCCACAGTTTGGGTGGGGAGTAGAGACAATGTGGTTGTTTGCGCTGCACTACTTTCAGAGACGGGGGTTTTATTGGGGGCTGTACTCACTGCAACTAGCACAGCAAGAGAAGCTATAAATACCCCCATCCCAACCTGGTTTACAAGAGATAGACTACGAAAAATTTTCCAGCCCTGGTCGAGTGGCGTAATGAGTTTTTTCATATGCTAATGAGATGAGATTATTTAATGTGGAGCCGCGCCTGTATCATCGTGCGCTGCTGCCCCAGTAGTTGCGTGGTCGGTTTGGGCATGACCGTCATTTTCAACATGTTGAATGCCGGTCGTTGGAACAGGACCACTGCTTGAGCGACCCATAACCACGTATCCAATAAGAATGAGAACGACTGCAATTGCCCCAACGATAATAAGTGTTGATTTGTTCATATATGTATTTTATTAGACCAAGAAGTAATGTGACTTACGTGCCACTAAAAATAGCCTGCGTTACCGCAAGCTCTGCGCCCTACAATTTTAAAGGCGAAGAATTGTTTTACTTTCTAAAGGGTGTGGCAGAGGAGGTTTTTCTTGAGTGTCGCTAAAAGGCTCGCTTGCATTGAACAGCGGTGGATATACGTAAGCAAAACTAAAAGGAGCAACGCAAAAATCTACTGTCTGTACTTGTTCTACACTTCGAGACATCACCTCATGAAAGTCTTCGATACAGGAGATATGATGTGAGGTTTGAGAATGGGGCACTGAGTCGTGATGAAAGTCGATTGGAGCCGGCTCTACCGCAGCAAGCGCAAGAGCAGGAAATGCATGCCCTGCAGCCAAGAGGGATAAAGAAAAAAAGAAGGCTCCAATGATTCGATTTATGAATCTTCGTTTCGTCATTATTTTGAGTATATAGCAACGCGTCCTTTAATCAAACTCTTCTTATAGCTAACAGTTAATGGCTACTACTTTGATTGTATGTACTGTTCCGTTTTTGTGATCAGGCGATGCATTCCAAATATCCTGACATCGAATCCAAAAACTCCCTTCCTATTAAAAAGATTTACTCCTTCAAAATAGAGCGACTCAAAATGAGTGTACTCCAATGTTGCGGCAATCTTCATACATTCTTTATGAATATTTCACCTTCATCAAAGTATGATTAAAAATGAGTAGTCTACACAAAGGCCAGCAATTATTAATTTTAATAGCTTTAATGCGAAACAATAAATGTATATGACACAAAATGACGCGGGCCGTACTCATTTTGGTAGAGAAATGCTCAATAAGGTACCGGAAATTATACTTTCGTTCTGGATAATCAAGATACTATGTACAACGGTCGGAGAGACATTCGCAGACTTCTTGAATACGAGTTTGAACCTGGGACTTACTGGTACCTCGGTTGTTATGGGCGCTTTACTTATCGTTGTTTTATTCTTTCAGTTCAAGGCAAAGAAGTATATCCCTTCCATCTACTGGCTTGCTGTGGTTCTCATCAGTGTGGTTGGCACACTCATTACAGACAATATTACCGACCATTTTGGTATTTCTCTTTTCACTACGACAGCGATATTCTCAGTTATACTCGCTGGGATATTTGCAATATGGTACGCCGTAGAAAAAACACTTTCAGTCCACGCTATCACTTCGACGCGCAGGGAGGCGTTTTATTGGCTTGCCATCCTTTTCACCTTTGCACTCGGTACCGCATCAGGCGATCTATTTGCAGAAAAATTGGCACTTGGTTATCTTGTATCAGCCTTTATCTTTGCGGGGGTTATCGCTGCAGTTACAGTCGCATACTACAAATTCAAACTTAACCCCGTGCTCGCTTTCTGGATTGCGTATGTGTTGACCAGACCGCTTGGTGCTTCAATCGGCGATTACCTGTCGCGAACACCCGATGTAGGAGGTCTTGGTTTGGGAACTACTGTAACGAGTGCAATCTTCCTTGTGGCGATTTTAGGACTCGTTGTATATCTTACTTGGACAAAGAAAGATGAAATTGATTCAAAACGAAGTAGTCTATAAACATGGGGAATATTAGCAATTTTTTTTCACATTTGCTCCCCACGCTGGGGAGCTTTGGTGTGTGGGGATATTGGCTAATCTTACTTATTTCTCTTATTGAAGCACTGGTCGTTGTTGGGTCTTTTGTTCCCGGTGGACTCTTCGTAATTTTTGCTGGAGTGCTTGTTTCGAAAGGAGTCTACGACTTGGGCGATATGATTATATTTGCATCAATCGGGGCAATTCTTGGTGATATTGCAAGTTACTACTTAGGTACCAAAGGCATTCATCTATTTAAAAACGAAAATAGGTTTTTGAAAGACGATCATCTTGCAAGCGGAAAAGTGTTTTTCAAAAAGCACGGCAATAAAAGTATTTTAATAGGTCGATTCTTGGGCCCCTTACGTTCAATTGTGCCATTTGTTGCTGGTCTCACTGGGATGAACAAAAGAACTTTTCTTTTTTGGAATGTTATTGGCGGTGTAGCATGGGCTGTTTCGCATATCCTTATTGGGTTTTTCTTTGGTGGATCACTTGGATTCATTCATCAATGGTCGCTTCTTGTCACTATTTTTGTTTTGGGATTGCTCGCAATACTAGCCATGGTATGGGTGTTTGTAAAGCATTCTGAATTTGTGTTGCGTTTTTGGCGTCCACTCACCATTTTACTCTCGGGTTTTTTGGTATATCAAATGGCAAACGTGGTCTTCCTTGGAGAATCAGTCCCATTGATCGATAGGAATGTGCGGAACTTGTTTCTCCTTGTGCGTGACGACGAACTGATACTTTTTTTCAAATTCGTAACTATTCTCGGTAATTGGCAGTTTATTATCCCGACCGCAGTCATTCTTAGTATCTGGTTTTTCTACAAAAAGCATCTGCGGCGGTACATCGCCACTCTATGGGTGACTATTATAAGCGCCGAGATCATAACGTTTGCGTTAAAATTATTTGTCGCACGTCCGCGTCCTTTAGACGGATTATTAACTGAGAACGACTTTTCATTTCCGAGCGGACATGCAACAATTGCAATGGCCTTTTTTGGCGTACTTATTTACGTTGTCTCAACTAATATAGAATCGTTTCGAGGACGGCAGGTTTTCATTTTTATTGCTGTGACTCTCATACTCCTTATTGGCTTAAGTAGACTCTACCTTGGAGTTCATTACCTAAGTGATATTCTCACTGGCTACCTTGTCGGATTTTTGAGCATTTTGCTTGGAATGTACGTTAGGGGTAAACCCGCGGTTTCTTTATGAAGATTTCACTAAAAAAGCATATACT
>JAYVXU010000046.1:0-12603 GCA_043784925.1 Candidatus Adlerbacteria bacterium | reverse complement strand
GAGAGTTGTTCAAAACACTATCAATATCCATACGAAAAAAGGGTATATGAGTAATGCTCTATTTTCGCATGGTTACTAATGTGGGGCAAGTCTATTGTTGTACCTCCAATCCCGCGCGCCGGTATTGTATGGAGGATCAATATAAATAACATCGATCTTTCCTTTGTGGGTATAGTTCAAAACTGAAAGAGCGTGGTAGTTATCTCCTTCAATCAAAATATTTTCTCCTTCTGACTCACTTGTAGTCACCACAGGATCAATGTTTTTGCTCTTTTCTTTGAGGCGCAAAATGGGGACGTTGCGTCTGCAATCATCCACTATTTGTTCAGGCTTTTCTTCCCAAACCAATCCGTACTTCTTCTGCTTTCTGGTTTTTTTCAGCTCTAATTCAAGATCAGAAATCTTTTTAAGTAGATCCTTGTTGTTGTGGTCAGTAGACATAATTATTTTTCTTTTCGCTTGAGCAACTCCTCAATATCGCTTCGGTGGTATCTTCGGTCTCCTCTCGTCCCAAAACGGATCGCCTTCAAGAAACCTTTGTTATCCCATTTTCGCAAGGTATTGGGATGACAGTGTAGTATCTCGCAAGCCTCCTTTAAGGTGATTATTTCGTCTTTTTTGGTGTCTGACATATTAAAACGCTAACTTAACATAAGTTTACACCTCGAAAATGAACAAGTCAAAACAGGGTTGGCATTTATTATTTGAGAACAGGACTAAGAATTGTCGTGCTCCAAAGACCTGGCAAGATCTGCAGCTCGAGGCTAGCTTTGTCAGTACTCCAATTCACCTTGCCTGCGACAGCCTTATCGAGAATTGATTTGTAGACCATCTGATCGCTCGTATTGCCGTACTTGTCGGTGAGCGATAGATACGCCGCAGCGGATGCTGTGCGGACATCCTTGTCGCTTGTGTAGAGTGACGTGTAAACATCTGACATTTGTTTCTCAATGCCTCTTTTGGTGAAATTTGCAGACAAGTTATCGTCGGCGTTGAACTCGACGAACACGCCCCAACCTCCATCGATCTGTTTGACTACATCAACACTTTTCAAACGATTCTCATGAGACATGTTTGTCGTACCGTTCAGTACGTTCGCAACAAGAGTCTTTAACTGATCCTCTACGTTTACCGCAGGCGCAGCAGTTGAAGCTTGGTGTGGCGTGGTGGCCACAGGGGGTGTTGAATCTACGGCGCCTGGTTGTAACGCTTGAGGCTTTGGTGAAGTTGTCAGCGCTATCAACACAAAGAATGCAACAGACGCTATTCCAAAAATTGAGCACGAATGTTTGCGAGATTTTAATTTGAAAATACTAGGCCTTACTAGACCAATCACGAAACAAGCTAGCGATAACAAAAACAAAACTATGAAAAATGATGACATGGGGTTTGTCGTTAGCGACTAAACCCGTGAGGTACACAAAAATCCCGCCACGGGGCCCCGGCTTGCGCCGAGCGTACCAGTTTCCCGATACGGCCGAACAGACACTCCCATGACGGGATTTTTATGTCTGTTCGGACTTGTCGACCATGCCGTAGCGTGAGCTAGGGGTTAGGTCTCGTTATTCAATTTTTGCACTTTTGTGGTGCACTTTAAGTTTATCACTTCGTAGGAAATTCGTACATTAGCCCTTACCAATCCTTATACTTTCTTATCAAAAAGGCATAGAATTAAGATATGTTAACTACTACCGACATACTAGAAATTAAAGAGGTTCAAAAACTACTTGAGGAAAAGCTGAGTAAAGCACAGAAAAGTATCTACTTGGATTACACAAAAGAATATACGCTCCCCATTCTTAAGGATCGCGTAGGTCTTAAGCGGATACTAGGAATAATCCAAACTGGATCAAACGAGCAAATCAGGTGGGAGGAGCGAGTCGGGCCAAGAGGCATCCCGCATACATCAGCGGGAGACACTGATATTTTTACACCACGATTTACCCCCGCAATGCCGCTCGGTATTGATATAAGTGTTGCTGATCCAGCAATGCTTAAGCAGTACTTTGAGCAGGTATTGAAAAAGGCTTCGAAAAATAAATATGATTCGAAAAAAATAGAGATCATTGAAATAGTTAGGCGCGGAGAAGACGAAAAAGTTCAGCTGATTTTGAACGAAAATGTTGAGAAACCAATCAAGGTCTCAGCAGAAAAGGGTCGTTGGAAAACATTCCTTGAGGTTGCCGAACACGGTAGCGCTTCGAGCGACAGCGCGAAAAGCGTAGCTGACTATTTTAACGTGACCAAAAGTTGTCCTATCTACACCAATACTGATTACGACCTTACTGAGATACTAATTGCTAAGGGTGACCATCTATACCCGGCACCTGACATAAAGATTATTTTCAAAGGCCCGAAGACCATTGCGAGGAGAAAGAATAAAAACACTTAAATTTACTTAAAAGTGGATAACTTTTATTTTTAGACAATCCGCTCAAGAACAGAGCGGATTTTTATATTGTCCTCGACAACTGTTTAAGCTTTTTTTACTTGTCAGACTGGAAGCATGGACGCATTAAAAGAAACGAAAATCTTAACCCCCGAAAAGGCGGAGGAATTGTTTCTTGATCGTCTGGTCGAACTATTACTACGCCAAGTTGAGGAGGAAGCTATTGCTGACCTTAACACAGAAACAAACCTGCAAGCAGGGGTCGTCAGCGAGTCCCCTGAAATAACAAAACCGGCTGATAACTTGTTGGTGGACAAATAATAATCCCCGCTCTCGCTGAAACTTGCGAACGGGGGACCTTATTTGGCCATCAGCAATAACTCGAAACATTCATTTACCAGACAAAGATTTGGGAATTAAGGAGCCCGATTGGTTGAAATGGTTGTTTCTCTTACAGGTACATAGATCACAGGAACCCAGAGGGTAAGGGATACAAAAGTTAGGACAAAAATGTTAACAGATTATGAAAATAAACAAAAAATCATTAGAGAGACAAGCAAAAAATGCACTCGACGAGCTGAAGATCGCCAAGCGGCGCTTTAAGCCGAAACGAGAGACAGTGCTTGTTCGCGTCCAGAAAAAATGGCACTCCCCCATTAAAGCCGCGGCAAAAGAGAAAAAGAAAACGGTATCGAAACTTCACGATGAGATTTACCCCTTCTATCTCAAAAACAAAAGTTATTAATCACTAATTATAGAACATGAGTAAAGACAAAAAAGTTTGGTCACATTACATAACCCTTGAGGAACTTCAAGAACATGCCTTCGATAAACTCGATCGCGAATTAACAAAAGTAGAAGTGGAAAAAGTTAAAGCTACGTTAGCAGAATATGCGTGTGACCACATAGAGGAAATGATACAAGAGTCCATCGAGGAAGTGACATCCTTTGATGACCTAGAAATAAGAAACGCTGGCGCAGATACTCAGGAAACTTATTATCTTCTTAATTGGAAAAACTTAAATGCTTTTCAACAAGAATATAAACAGAGATTTGCAGCCTTTACCGAGGACGACATCCGAGAGTACATCCAGCACATTAATCAACCCTACGATGAGTATGAAATCATACTCATTCACAACGGAGTCCCCACTGTAATCGACGTGTTTGGAGAAAAGTACACACCATCATTGGGAACAGCAGCGAGTGTCGCAGACGGACAATTATTCTAAAAATCAATAATCATAAAAATACCATGACAAAGAAATCTAAAATTGAGGACTACGCTCTTATCTACTGCCGAATAGCGTCACTACACCAAACTCGTGAGGAGCTTGACCACATTAATAATTCAATTCCAGCACAAGAGACTCTGTGCCGACAAGCAATCTCTAACAAAAATTACCTACTCGCTAGAAACGGAACATACTCCGATGTCGGGAAAAGTGCTATGGACATGCGCCGACCCGGTCTCAAGGAATTGCTTGCACGCATCAGGAGAGACCGAGAGATCCGTGCTGTGTTCGTGCATAACCTTGATCGAATTGCGAGAAGTGTGAGTGATTATCTGCAGATAGACAAAACCTTCAAGCAGCACGGGGTTCAACTCATACCTGTTCAAACAGAAGTAAAAGTTTCTCTTATTCCCGCACCTACCCCGGAACAGGTCTTTGTCGATACGATAATGACCACCATGGCACGCACTGAAAGTGAAACTCGCAGTAGACAAACTAAGAGATGGTGGGCACTCAAAAAAGCCAAGCAAAATAAGGATAAATAGGGATTAGTTACGCACTTTCAGAGAGTTGCTCTATTCCGTGCACTCGACATGATTAAGACATACAAAACATTATGAAAACAGCCCTAATCTATAAGCGAGTAAGTACCGGCGAACAGGCCGAGGAGGGTCACCATTCCCTCAAGACACAGCAACAGCTTTGCGAAAAAGCTATCGAGGAGGGCGGCGAGTATCGTCTCGCTGAGGAGTGTGTGTACGAGGACGCGGGGTTCAGCGCCACAAGTATGAACCGTGCAGGCTTGCAGGACTTACTTCTACGCGTTAAAGACGACAAAAACATCGGGGCTGTTTTCGTGCAAGACACTGACCGACTCGCCCGCAACGCCAATGACCACCTCGTCATAAAAGCACTTCTTCGTAAGCAAGGTGTGAAGCTTATGTCAGTCTCGCAACCCGGACTTGAGGACACGCCCGAAGGTAACTTCATGGATCTTGTGATTGCAGGTGTAAATCAATTCCAGTCACAAATTACCGCACGCAAAACCATGAAAAGTTTGGAGCAAAAGTTTAAGGATGGTGGCTGGCCAACACATGCACCAATCGGATATATCAACGTTGGCGAAGTGAATGACGAAGAGGTACGGATCGTGGAAGTTGATCCTGTTCGGGGACCACTCATAACCGAAGCGTTCAAGATGTATGCAACCGGTGACTACTCCATCATTGAGGTTCGAGACAACATCACAAAGAAAGGATTTCGCTCGCGAAACGGAAAATACCTCGCACATAGCAAGATGGCGGAAGTGTTCAGAAACCATTTTTACTACGGCGAGATGCGTTGGCGTGGGTTTGTCGGGCAAGGGGTACACACACCACTCATCGACCAAGATACTTACGAACGTTGCCGAGCGATCATGATGGAACACGGCGCAAGGCGTTGTCGACGCCGAAAGTTTAACTTTATCCTCCGTGGCTTTGTTTGGTGCGGTAAGTGCGGTTACCGCTACACCGCAGAGCATCATCCGAAAAAGAACAAGTCTTACTACCATTGCAGTCACCATGGCAACAGGATAGTTGGCACCAACACAAAGTGTATCGATAATTACGTTGAAGTTGGATACCTCGAAGATCAGGTACAGCAACACTTCAATCAAATTCAATTCTCAGAGGCATTCGTAAGCAAGGCTGAGCAGAAACTAAAGTTTGTTTATGAAGCGAAGCGCAGCTCCGTGAGTGGGACGCGGAAACGACTCGAGAAAGCGCGCGCAGCGCTCGTGCACAAGCTCGAAACAGCGGAGGAAAAACTTATCGCCCGAGTGCTCGACGACGCACAGTTCTCACGCCTTAAGAGTAAGTGTCGCGAGGAGATAGATGGTGTTGATAATCAGCTCTTTCAGCTTGAACGCGGGAAGAACATCAAGGTCGATGTGATCCAGCAGGTTCTCGCCCTAATCCGCAATATTGGAGCATCCTATGAAAAGGCATCGCCGGAGCTCAAACGGCTTTATTTGGGGCTCTTCTGGGAACGGTTCGAGGCACAGAGCAAGGAGATCACGCTATCGGTCAAATCTCCCATAGTGCAAGCCATAGAGGCTGTAGGAGCGATCACACAGCAGGAGCTAAGCACGGCATCAGACACGGCAGAAACAGCCGCAGATAATGCAGTTATATTAAGAACCGTCTTGGGTGATCGATGGGACTCGAACCCACAACAACCGGTACCACAAACCGGGGCTCTACCAATTGAGCTACGACCACCATGATGAAACGCTTGGTTTTTATACCACAGATTGGGGCAAAGAGGTACTACACCCTTCTTCCCTACACCTCAATTACTTGCTTTCCCCTTCGCTCTCGCAAGGAGGACACGTACGCTGAACCTATAAACAATATACTAATAGTACCGACAAGCGCGTCCGGAAGAGGAACGCCTATGCTTAGGAACATACATATCGCAAGCGCACAAATGGCCCAGTATGCGCCATGTTCTAAGTATACAAGCGTTGCAAGCACATGGCGCCTTACAAAATAGACCGTGAGCGTTCGTACAAAGTAAGCTCCAATTCCTAAGCCAGCAATAATAACTAAAATCTGAGTAGAAAGTGCAAAGGCTCCTATAACGCCGTCGAGTGAGAAGGCTGCATCAAGCAAATTTAAATAAATAAAGAGTCCTAACCCTGCTCTTTCAATTCCTGCTTTAGGGGCACCCAACGCCTGCACAACCCCCTCAATTATGATAAATAGAATAATTCCAATACAACCAGCAGTTAGTATATGGGTGGCTTCACCAGGAACAAAAAAGGATGTTGTAAGAAGCGCCATAAGTGTGAGCATCACTTCAATTGCCTCGACTCTCCCCCACACTGTGAGTCGTTTTTCAATTACTGTTATCCAGTGTTCACTTTTTGTTTGATCAAAGAAATAGCGAAGCGCTACCATTAGTAAAAATGCTCCGCCAAACGCATGTATGACTGAGGAAGATGCATCAGCTAATTTTGCATACTCGTCTGGGTTTACGAACAGTAAAAATCCAATTGCTATAGGTGACACCCCTGCTGCAATAGACACCACCAAGATAGGCAAAACGAGACGTGTCCCAAAGACCGCCAGGAGCATACCCCAAGTGAGGAACCTCTGTCGCCACTTTTCCTCCATTTTTGTAAGTATTTTTGCGTTTATAACAGCATTATCAAAAGAAAGAGAAATTTCAAGAAGTGAAAGAAAAAATACTACCGAAAGCGCACCGACTCCTCCAAACCAATAGGCAGCAAAAAAGATCAGGAGTGATACAAGTGTTGGGCCCACAAAAAGTCTAAACATACGAAGTATTGTAACAGACGAAAAAAGCACCGCGGGGTGCTTTTTACTTTTTGCGGTCACAGATATTTTTTTCACCTCCGTTCAAAAAATTCCGCGACCCCGGCTCACGGTTTTTTGAGACAAAAAACATCGTTCCGCCTGGCACCACAGACTAAAAAAGCACCCTGGGGTGCTTTTTTAGCTTTCGGTGCCCAGGAGAGGACTTTCAACTTACAGTCGCTGTACAGGTTTCGTATTTTCTCACGATATAGCCGTTCTAAAATATACTCAACCTTTTCAAGTCCTCTCATGCAAGTAAAGTAGTTTACTTGCACTGGGCACTCTTCGCTTTGCTCGGTGCCCAGGAGAGGACTTGAACCTCCACACCTTTCGGCACATCCACCTCAAGGATGCGTGTATACCAATTTCACCACCTGGGCATATATATTCGCACTTAAAAAGCAGTATACCCCAAAACAAAAAAGGCGCTATTACGCGACCTCTTGTATTGTGCTTTCTGCTTCGACGGCAGGAGCTGGAGACTCTACTACCTGCTCTTCTGGTGCCACAACCTCGGGAGTTTCTTCTTGTGGCAATTCTTCAGGCTTGCCGGTGGCTGAAATGTTTACTTGTACTGACTTTCGCATAGCATGCTTTTGGTCGCGAGAAGCTTTTGTTCGTATAAAGTAGAGTTTTGCGCGGCGAGTGCTGGCGCGGCGAAGAATTTCAATCGAGTCAATCATAGGAGAGTATAAGGGAAACACCTTCTCTACTCCGACCCCACTGGAGACTTTGCGAACAGTAAACATTGCGCCCGGCTCGGCTCCATGTTTGACGGCGAGCACCAAGCCCTCAAAAGCTTGTTTACGTGCATTTTTGATAGTAGACATTTTTTTGTCAGCTTTTTTTGCTTGTTTGAGCTCGACAATATTTTGCCACACACGAACAGTGTCACCACCTCGAAGTTCGAGGCCTGCACGCTCTTTCATATTGACTGGGGATGATTTAACGGCTGATTTCATATCTTTCTTTGTGACACATAATCTAACATACTGTCTTCAATTGCGCAATTTTTGAAGTGTTTCCTCGGCTTGGACAAAATCTTCAGGTAGTGGCGCTATAAACGTTTTTTCCTCCCCCCTAGGAAGAGTGACTGAGAGGGAGAGAGCATGGAGTGCTAGTCGTTTAAACCCTAGCATTGAGGCCCTGGTGGGAGCATATAGTTGATCGCAAATGATGGGGCGTTGAATTGCTGAAAAATGAACTCGGATTTGATGCGTTCGGCCGGTTTTAGGGCGCACCTCAACATAACTAACTCCCCTATCTTGCGTCCCTTTTACTAACGCCTGGTCGGGAGTAACGTCGTGCACTCTCCTGAGCACAGTAAACATAGTAAGGGCGTCGCGCATATGACCATGCGGCCGGGTTGCCGAGCGTGGGCCTTTGCCACCGCGTGCGTTCCCTATAGGGCGATCAATAATACCCCGATCTTCTTTAATAAAACCATAGACAAACGCGCGATACACTTTACGCACATCTCGCTCTTGAAATTGTTCTTTTAAGAACTGGTGCGCCTCCTCTGACTTAGCAACCACTAACACCCCCGACGTTTCGCGGTCGATTCGATGCACAAAATGAAACCCCTCCCCTTCTCCCCCTGGCTCGCCTTGAAGGAGTGCGGGTTTACCGAAAGTCTTAGTCAGCCAGGAACTAAGCGCCGGATAATCGTGTTTGCCGTCAGGGTACACAATCATCCCCGAAGGTTTGTTGATCACAATAACCTCGTCATTTTCAAATAGGATACCAGGATCTACCATACACACACCGTACCCTAGTTTAGAGAATATAAAAAGGACTTCGTCTGTTTGGTGCGCGGTGAGAATGAACTTGGTCACCTCAAAGTTGTGCCGTCGCACAACTTTTCCTCGACCCCGGAATTTTGGTTTTTCTTGCTAGAAAAACATCAAACTTCCCTTCAAGTCCCTACATGAAGTGCGTCGGCACTTCATTCACCGCCCCTCGCTTCGCGTGTGTGCGCGGTGAGGGACTTGAACCCCCGACCGTCTCAGTGTAAATGAGCTGCTCTACCAACTGAGCTAACCGCGCATAATTTCTACTTAATGCTGAGCCCCGCCCGACTGAACGACTTCAGCCGTTCGGGCAGGTAACCGCGCATACTGACCTCTATTAAAGATCTACTCGAACGACTCTACTTTACCTCTCTTTTATTATTTTCTCAACACTGGCGAGACTTGCGGGATCCTCTATATAACCAAGGACGAGCCCGTCTCGGGAGTTATCTGCCCTACTGCAGGGACAATAACACATCCCGTACCTATATACGTCAAGCATGATTGTACGGCAGGAACATAAAATCCCAAAGTAGCAACGCCCGGTTCAGGAAGATTATAGTTAAGAAATGCCTCTGAACCATTTACGTAGTTTAAAAGAATATTAGATATTGGAGGTGCTGCGCCTCCCAACACTACATACATTTGTGTCACCACTCCAGAACAATCGCAGATGATAGGATTAACATAGGTTACAAACCCTCCAAATGGCACTAATACCGCAACTGCTTGAGCTTTTTGTATAGTGAAAATGTCTTCTATTGTTGCGACTGTTTTCAATAAAAACCGACCCATAGCTGATGATGTTTGAGCCTGAATTTTTTGTTCATGTGCTTTTTTTTCTTTTTCAATGAATGCTTTTCGCATATCTACTGTGGCTGCTTCTTGACGAATCTTCTCTTCAATAAGCGCCATAGTGGCTGGCTCCATACCTTGTTTTTTTGATAGTTCTCGAATTTTACCTATATACCCTTCAAGAGCGGAGGTCTGCGTACTTGCGGCAGTTGTTGTAGAAGTATCTGTTTTTATATTCGACTGAGGGGTAGGCCGTGAGAGCGGAATAGGGACTGACACAACATCTTGCAAAGGCGAAAGTGAACGTAACTTTTTAAGCGTTGCAGGCCCTACAGCACCGGTTGGTTTGCTTAAGCCCACGGGCAATAATATGTCCGAACGATATTTATTTTGAAATCGCTTTACCGCAGCATATGTTTTAGACCCAAAATAAGAGCTTTCATGACCCGGTGAGCCAGGCCCTATCGAAGATACTACTGTGTCTGGTGAGGAATTTAGGATTTTTTGTAAAGCTATGACGTCGGGGTTGGTGTCCCCTATCCTCAGTGTAGTAGCAAAAGTAGCAGCAAACGCTGTGTTTAGGGTAGCGCTGCTAAACAAAAAGAGCAAGAAAACGAGTGTGCGTGTGTGCGGCATCCTTTATATAGTACCGTAGTTTTTACTCAATCACGCCCTCATCCCCATCTGCCTCAATGAGCCCGAGTTTTATAAGTCGAGAACGTATAGAACCTGGTTGTCTCCCAAAGGCTGCACATATAGATTTTATTTTTTCGCCTTCTTCATAGCGACGTGTTAATTCTGCATCATCTTCAGAGCTCCAGGGGCGGTATGCGTTTGGATGTTTTTCGCGAATGAGGGTCAGGGTATTCTTTTTCTCAGTACTGGCTTGAGTCTTTGGAGCCACCGGAACACTTGCTTCGTGTCCTCCACTAGCCCGTATAAAATTTGTGTGCATTTTTTCTAACTCTGCTTGGGATAAAGATCCAAAAGCTTCTAAAGCTATATCTGATTTTTCGCGAAATTCTATATCTTTTTGAAGTATTTCAGGATGTACCTGGAGCGCGCGCTCATTAAGACCCGCGAGCGACAACCCAGCGAGGGTTTTAACGCGTGAGAGTGCCACATAGCCCTGACCATATTCAAAAGCGTTTGAGAGGTCCATGTGCGCCGCATCAAGTGACATGCCTTGGCTTTTGTGCACAGTCATCGCCCACGCAAGGCGAAGAGGGAGTTGGGTAATAGACGCTAAAATTCGCTTTCCATCTTGGAGACTCCAGTCTTCCGGCTCGACAACAAGTGTGCGATTGTTTTTAGTTTTGACGACCGGGTATCCGGTTTCTTTTGTAAAACTTAGCACTGTACCGAGCGTGCCATTTACGAAGCGCCCGGTTTGTACGTCGTTTTTAGTAAACATAACTCGCGCTCCCACTTTAAGCACCAACACTTCGGGCGACAAACAACCTTTTTTTAAATTTTCAACTAGTCTATCGGGCCCAACGCTGGTCATCTTAAATACTTTTGCGTCTTCGGTGAGGCGAGCAATCCGCTCGTCATTAATCCGATCGACGTCTTCGTTATGGGAATATAATTTCGTAGCGTCTCCGGGGTCGACATTAAATCGCGTACGAAGCAATTCTCGATGCACCACAGTTAGACTCCCCCGGCGCATCGCAGTGAGCACCTGGAGAAACGACTCGTCTTCTTGCCGATGTTGTTCGTGCAAATAGCACACTATTGGGTCTAGTTTGTCCCACGCCGGTGAGCCAAAGGAAAATTGGGAGCGTCTATCCTCAAATAACTCTTGCGATTCGTCTTGGAAATCACGCCGCACAACTGGCGGTAATTGAAAAAAGTCTCCAACCAGCACCACTTGTATGCCGCCAAAGGCGCGCTCGTCCCGTTTTATAGTGCGACACACCGCGTCGACCATTGTAAGTGTGTTAGCGCCAAGCATCGACACTTCATCGATCAAGAGCACCTTTGCCCCTTGCACCTGGTCCACGATGCGTTTGTTTTGCGAAATTTGGTCCAGATCATAGTCTGAAAGAAACTTTTTTATACCAATACCGCTCCATGAGTGGATTGTGTAGCCACCAATGTGAGTGGCGGCAATACCGGTTGAAGCCGTTATAGCTGGGCTAATGCCGTGCTCTTCTAGCCACGCTATATAGCGATTAACGGTATGTGTTTTGCCGCTTCCGGGCTCCCCGGTCAAAAAAACATTCGCCCCCGTTTTTAAAATTGTAAGAGCTTCATCTTGAGTCACCTTACTAGTTAAACAAATACGCGGGTTACATACAACCACTCGTACACTGTCCCTCGTAGATTGTCCCATTGAACTTCCAAATATTTGTGCGGAAGCCCGCACCTAAAAAGCTTATATTATGAAAACCATTATGTTTCGAGGGCAGAATAAGAAATGATGCTGGGCCAAGAATATCAATAATTTTTATATGATTATTTGCTTTCAGACTATACACAACCAAAGGGCAATCGTGCGTACCACATGCTCCAGGACCATCTTCATATACAAAAGTTTCAGGAATCCCATCGTCATTTAAATCAACCTTAAGGGCTGAAAACTGCCAATCTGGTAACTTTAAAAAATCTTTTTGAATAAATTGCCACTTACGATCTGTTGGGTTTATTTCTTGGGTAATAGTAAATTCTCGCCCACTTCCTGCCTCTAGTGGAGTGAAGTGTAGGGTGGAAATAATATCTTTGAGAAGTTGCGTTGCTTCAGAGTTATTGCAAGGTCCTGTAGAGCTAAAACGGACTCCAACACGCTCTTTGGTATTAAGTACATACTCATCTGCACCACATTTTCCTGTTATAAGTAACGCGGGGTTACCGTTATTTGTAGTTACTTGCATAACTTCCCCATCTTTTGTAATAGATTCTAATTCTTGAGGATATGGCAGTGTGTCTCCTTTTCCTTACCTTTAAATACGAAGGGTAGGTACTATGGTTTATATGGCGGCAAACAAGAAAAAACACCTCACGAGTGAGGTGCGGTTCTGCATTGAGAAGAT
>JAYVXU010000045.1:0-33953 GCA_043784925.1 Candidatus Adlerbacteria bacterium | reverse complement strand
TGCACCTATGGTGCATTTATGACATGAAGTATAAATCACGTCAAAAATCCTCATATTTTCGACGATAAATAGTTTTCTCTATAAACACCTGGAGTGTGGGATGTGCGAAGGAGAGGAGGCGAACCTGATATATTGAAAGTATATATGCCGCGAAACACAAATACACTCGTTCTTAAACAACCTCTGTGGAAGCGGATTGCCATACTTGCCGGAGCAATTGCTTTTGTTGTGGGTGGTGTATATCTATTTTTGGTTGGTCAATATCTGGTGGGGATTCTTTGTGTAGGATTTTTCGGAGCGTGCGGTATTATAATGCTCCTCAAACCTTCTCTGACAGTATTGACTGCTGACGCTGAGGGCATCGTGCCGACGTTTGCTTTATCTAAGGGAGATACAACAAAAATCCCCTGGAGTATGGTGGATAAAATCTATGTTGCCACTCAAAGAGTAAGGTCAAATACCTTTCACCATCTTGCGGTCACTTTGCATGACCCAAATTTTTTAATAAAAAACACGGTAACTCAACAAATGAGGTTAGCCATGAATCAATTTGCGAGCTTCTCAATGGATGATGGCGGCGTGGCACAACTGTATATCCCTGCCACCGCGCTGCCCGGGTCGGTAGTAAAGGTGGTTGAGCAACTAAACGCTTTTCGACCCACACCTATACCTAAAGTTGATACGCCCAACTCTAGTAGTGCTATATAATAATTATTATCATCTAAACGTAAGCAAAAGAATTAAATTTGTATCGCGTGTATAAACTCCCTATTCATTGAGGTACGTTATGGTGAGTTGTAAAAAGGTGGCGAAGCTTACCCAGAGGAGGTAAGGGATATTAGCGTACGCTACGAAGCGTAAGTCCGGAGCGACCTGGGAGATCGCTATAAGGGCCCACACTAAAGTGCAGAGAACAAAGCTATTTTTGGTATGCTATACCTGCATGTCATGCGTTAGTGGTAAAAAGAATCAAACGTTTCTTTGTTTTTTAGTAAGTGTCAGTATATTTTTACCTACGTATGTTACTCTCTCGACTCCTGCTCCTGTAATTGCTGCTCCTTTACATACTCCTTCCGACAAAGTAGTCGCACTCACGTTTGATGCTGATATGACGCCTTACATGTTGAAGCGTCTCCAACATAAAGAGGTGAGTAGTTGGTACAACTCTGCGGTTATCGAGGCTCTTGAAGAAGCGCAAGTTCCTGCAACCCTTTTCTTAACCGGTATGTGGATCGAAACGTATGCTACAACGACACGCCTCTTGTCTGAAAATCCACTGCTTGAACTCGGTAATCATAGTTATACGCATGGAGGATTTACTCATAATTGCTATGGTTTAGCGAATGTCCCTGAGGCCAACGATTTGGCTGAAATTTTGAAAACAGATGCATTGCTTCAGAAATATGCCACCCGGTATGTAAAGCTTTTTCGTTTTCCAGGACTTTGTCATGATGCGGAAGACCTTTCTATCGTAAGCAAAGCGGGGTACACGGTTGTCGATGGCGACATCCACGGGGATGATGGGTTCCAAAAAAATCCAGAGATAATTACCGAGCATGTGCTCCGGGAAGTGCGGCCTGGGAGTATTATAGTGCTCCATATGCACGGAGGACCAAACGCTCCTCAAACGGCCGCAGCCCTCCCGAGCATTATCAAAACATTACGCGAAAAAGGGTATACGTTTGTGAAGGTGAGCGATCTTTTGGGTCAAGGAAGTAAAAATGAGCGTTAGATTTTACTAGTTGTGCATAGGATTCCTTTACTTTTTGGAGGGCACCACTACAATAGTAAGTGGAAAATATCATCAAGAGAGCAGAGATGTTAAGGGACTGGCCCAATACTCTGCCCGCAACCGGCGTAATATCCGGTGCGAACTCCAGCCCTTAAGGGGAAGATGTATCACTCACCTGAAACAAACCATCCTTGATAGGGGTGGTTTGTTCTTTAACATAAGGAAACTGTAATGCCGGTAACCGTACCAGATGACTTGCCCGCACTTGATATTCTTCGGCGAGAAAACATAGAGGTAAAACCCCACCGTCTTGCGCTTTTACAAGACATACGTCCTTTGCGAATTGCCATTGTTAATCTAATGCCTCTTAAAAGCATAACCGAGACGCAACTTTTGCGATTACTGGGCCTGTCTCCTCTTCAGACTGAAGTAACATTAGTGCGTCTTGGGTCCCACGAAAGCAAGAATACTCCTCCCGAATATTTGGCACAGTTTTATAAAGATTTTAGTGAGGTAGAGAACAAGCATTTTGACGGGCTTATAATCACTGGGGCACCCGTGGAAATTCTTCCTTTTGAAAAAGTTAAGTATTGGGACGAGCTTTGCCGGATTATACGGTGGTCTCGAACGCATGTGTACTCCACAGTGCATATTTGTTGGGGAGCGCAAGCTGGGTTGTATTACCATTATGGAATTGAAAAGTACCCACTTCCTCAGAAGGAGTTTGGTGTATTTACGCACCGGGTGTTGCAACCGCACCACCCACTTCTCCGAGGTTTTGACGAAGAATTTTCAGTACCTCACTCGCGGCATACCCAAGTGCGACGTGAAGATGTGTGTCGTGTTGAAGGTCTACAGATTCTTGCAGAGTCACCGGAAGTGGGAGTGTGTATTATGGCGCGTGAGGATAGTCGACAAATCTTCATAACCGGCCACCCTGAATACGACCGAGATACACTTTTGCATGAGTACGCAAGAGATGCACAACGAGGACTCAATCCGGTCCTGCCTCGAAACTACTTTCCTCACAATGACCCTTGTTTGCCGCCAGTCGTCACGTGGCGAGCTCATGCGAACCTGCTCTTTTTGAACTGGCTGAATGCGGTATATCAAGCAACTCCATTTAAATTGGATAAATTACAACCACTCTAACTATATAGAGTGGTTTTTTATGATTGTGCTAAAGACACACAGAGGACCTCGCGCGCACCAGCCTGCACTAGTACGCGCGTGGCTTCAGCGAAAGTGGCACCGGTGGTTGAGACGTCATCAAGTACTATACAAATTCTATTTTTTATTCGGTCAGGATACGCAGTTTGCATACTACCAGCGACATTACTGCGTCGTTTGTGCTGTGGTAACCCTTGTTGAGGGAGCGTGTGTACAATTCTTTCCAGGAGAGTAGGAGCATACTCTACTTCCGGGTGTAGATGAGTTAGCGCTTCTTGTGCAAGAACCTCCGTTTGATTATGGCCCCGCTCTTGGCGCCGTTTTGGGTGCATGGGTATAGGTATAAGAAGAGGTATGCCCAGTGAGTCTTGTAGGTTGTCTAGTATAATGTCGCTAACAACTGAGCCGCCGAGTCTAACCGCTTTTGAAGTTGCATAGTATTTTATTTCCCATACTAAAGCTCGAACCCTCGCATCGTGGTAGGGGAGCGTGCCTCTTTGCATCTCGCCTAAAGTAGACAATTCTTCCACGGTTAGGCCTTGTACCACACGCTCTGTAGGGCGAGGTGGTATGATAAGGTCGCGGATCCACCCAAATACTGCTATAATTTCCGCTTGCATTGGTGTTATAGTAGTACCACAGATACCCTCTCTTATGTATGGCATTTAATTTCGCATCATTTTTTTCTAAAGGATCTAAAAGCGCTTTAGGTATTGATATTGGTACCTCAGCTATTAAGGTCGTACAACTCAAACGTGAACATGGTCATGTGTTACTCGAAACGTACGGGGCAATTGCGCTTGGGCCCTATGGAGGTGTAGAGATAGGACGTGCAACCACCCTTCCTCCCGAGAAAGTAGTCGAAGCTCTCAAAGACGTCATCCGCGAAGCTAATGTCACCATCACGAATGCTTCTTTTTCAATTCCATACTCCTCCAGTCTTATCTCCATATTGTCACTTCCTGCCTCAGTCGAAAAACAATTAGCAACAGTAGTACCAATAGAGGCACGAAAATACATTCCCGTACCTATAAACGAAGTAATGCTCGACTGGTTTGTTGTTGGGACGGATAAAACTAGTGGCGTAGGGAAGATCGAAGTGCTGCTGGTTGCAATTCACAATGACACTATTTCCAAATTTCAAAATATTGCGAAAGATGCAGGACTTGAGGTGGACTTTTTTGAAATTGAAGTGTTTAGCGCGGTTAGAGCCGCTCTTGAACATGGCATAGCACCTATAGCTGTTGTTGATATCGGAGCAGCCACAACTAAGTTTTATGTGGTCGAACGAGGTCTTATACGTGAAAGCCACATTATAAGCCACGGTAGCCAAGACTTAACATTGGCTGTTTCCCGAGCGCTCACGGTCCCGGTTACTCAGGCAGAGGAATGGAAGCGAAAATTTGGGCTTAAAGCTACCGACCAAACTACCCCTATACAAGCAAAGTTAGCAGAATCCCTAACCCTATCTCTGGGTCCCTTGATGCAAGAATTGTCTCGCACCATTGCCGCATATGAAACCCGCATCAATCAGTCTGTTGGACAGCTGGTGCTCACAGGCGGCGGGGCAGGGCTCAAAGGCATGCTTGAATTTGCCCAAAGTAAAATCGCCAGTGAAGTTTTTTTAGCGGACCCATTTAATAAAACACAGGCCCCAGCATTTCTTGAAAAAATTCTCAAAGAAGCAGGTCCAGAATTTTCAGTTGCAGTAGGTCTGGCACTTCGACGTTTGGCAGACATGGAGTAGAAGTTATACACAATCTGTGGATTGTAAAGAAACTTTTATTTTTTAGATGTATACTTGACGGTAATGGATGCTCCTACACAACCTTCTTTTATTCCAAAAAAAGCAGTAATACCCGCTGGCTCTCACAGTGGAGGTTCATGGCTTGGTATTTTATTATTTTTAATTGCCTCGCTGATTTTCACTGCCTCCCTCGTGGGTGCCGGTGGTGCGTTTCTCTATCAAAAACATTTACAAACATCAATTGTAGATAAAAGCGACATGCTAAAGCAAACTGAGCAAGCGTTTGACCCATCAACCATTCAAGATCTCCTTCGGTTGGACAGTCGAATCAATACTGCTCAGACTTTGCTTGGTAAACATACTACCGTTTTTGGTGCATTTAATTTTCTTGCTCAAGAAACAATTCAAGCAGTCCAATTTACAAGTTTTGGCTACGAGCTTCAAGAGGGAGGGAATGCGGTAGTCTCTTTAGCTGGTGTTGCCGACGGGTTTGCCACAGTTGCCCTGCAAAGCGACCGTTTTGGAAATAATAAACTACTAAAGGACGTCGCATTTTCAGGTGTTACACTCAATAGTGACGGACGAGTTAACTTCACGGTTAAAATTACTCTAGATCCTATGCTTATTAACTACGCAAAAAATCTTGCGCTCTTGCCACAAGGGTCCCAAACTCAAGTCCAAACACAACCCCAGACACCTATACAAAATTCTGTACCAACTCAAACCCAAATTCAAACTGCACCAAGCAGAATTCCACCTGGACTTCCAACGCAGAGAACCCTACCGGTCCCGACTAATCGATAATTTATGATACGACTTCTCATACCAATCATTTTTGTAATAGCGGCAGTGACTCTTTTTATGAGCTACACTAATCCTACCTATAAAAATATTAAAACGTTGCAGGTGCAAGAAAATTCGTTTGACGGCGCTCTTTCTAAAGCGCAAGAACTGCGCAAAGTCCGAGATGAGCTTTTGGCGAAACGAGATTCGTTCAACCAAGCGGCATTGGGAAAGCTCTCTCATATGCTGCCAGATAATGTAGACAATATTCGACTCATTATCGATATAAACAATGTTGCATCTCGACATAATTTAACGCTCACAAACGTTGACCTCGGTGACTTGTCCCAAGGCCAAAAGCAAAAAACGGCTGCTGCTAATTCTTCGGATGCGGTCGGAAATGTGGTCATTGGATTCTCAGTACTCACCAGTTACGACAACTTCTTGGCATTTGCGAACGATCTTGAACATAGTTTGCGACTATTGGATATTCAAAAAGTAAATTTTACCGCAAGTCCGAGCGATGCACAGGTTTACTCCATTAGTATTAAAACCTACTGGCTCCACTAAACCATATGATTGACTTTATCAAACAAAATAAAATCCTTACTCTTTTTATTGCCATTTTCATATTTGGTATTGCGTACTATACGTTTTTTGCGAGCAAGAGTTCAAAGGACGCGCTCTTGTCGAGTGATGCTCCTGCACCATCTGTAGAGTCTCAGCATCTGCTTTTGGTGTTAACTAATTTACGCAGTATTAAGCTCGACGGGGCAATTTTTGCTGACCCGGTATTTAACTCACTCAACGACTTCTCGGTAGTACTCTTGCCACAACCTGCTGGTCGCCATAATCCTTTTGCCCCGCTTATAGCTAATACAGTAGTTCAAAAAACACAACCGCCTATACAACTTTCTCCGGTTGTTCCCATCAAACGCCCAACGCCTACGCGCTAAACTGTATGGATCTTTTGGCGTTACTTGAACAAGGTGGAGTAATCGACCACGAATTGGCAGCTCAACTGTTGCCACAATTAACTAAGGCTAATGCAAAGTCTGAAGCTATTTTGCTTGGGGCAGGAGTTCCACTGCAAGAAATTTTAAAAGCTAAGGGTGCATATTTTGGTGTGCCTACTCGTGACATGGGTAGTAAAGCAGTTTCTTTTGATATTTTGGGTTTGATCCCTGAAGAGTCGGCCAAGCACTATCGATTTGCACCGCTGAGTATTGACGATGGAGTGCTTAGTATCGGCGTCACTGACCCCGACAACTTGGAAGCGCGAGATGCGCTCACTTTTATATCGGCAAAAGTAGGCATGCCCTACAAGTTGTATCTCATTACCGAATCAGATTTCGATAAAGTGCTTTCACAGTACAAAGGCTTCTCGGGTGAAGTGTCGACCGCACTCAATGAGCTCCAAACAACTTTAACCGAGGAGGGAGGAGATAAAAAAAATACTAAGCGCTCCACGGTGATGGAGGAAGAAATAACTGAAACTGAAGCGGATGCGATTACAGCTGATGCTCCGGTTACAAAAATTGTAGCAACGGTTTTGCGTCATGCGTTTGAGCAGCGTGCCTCTGATATTCATATTGAGCCACTTTCGACCCAAACGCGTGTGCGATTTCGCATTGACGGTGTGCTTTCAACCAACATAACACTTCCTCCGCAGGTACACAGCCAAGTTGTGGCGCGTATCAAGGTGTTGTCAAACGTGCGCTTAGACGAAAAACGAAAACCACAAGACGGACGTTTCTCTGCGCGAGTAGGAGGGGCTAAAGTCGACTTCCGTGTGTCCACTTTTCCAACCTACTACGGCGAAAAGGTGGTGATGCGAATTTTAGGTAGTGCTGCAGCAGAACTCACTCTTGAAAGTTTGGGATTTTCGAAACGCAATTTGGCTCTTATTCGCGCTGCTATCAAAAAACCGTATGGTCTTATTTTGGTTTCAGGACCCACAGGTTCTGGTAAATCCACCTCTTTGTATGCAATTTTAAACGAAATGGATCGTGAAAAGCAAAATGTCCTTTCCCTTGAAGACCCGATCGAGTACACCATTCCAGGTGTGTCTCAGTCGCAGATCCGTCCGGAAATAGGCTACACGTTTGCGACCGGTTTGCGCACTACACTTCGTCAGGACCCAAACGTGATAATGGTAGGTGAGATCCGAGACAGCGAAACAGCCAACTTGGCAGTGCAAGCGGCATTGACCGGCCATCTTGTGTTGTCGACCATCCACACCAATAATTCAATAGGTATAGTCGCGCGTTTGCTCGACATGGGTGTGGAACCGTTCCTTATTCCCCCTGTTCTTATTTTGGGCATGGCGCAACGTTTAGTTAAGACGTTATGTAAAGGAGGAGGAAAAAAAGTACAGGTTGATAAAAGTACGACCGAGATGTTCGAAGAAGAGTTTAAAGACTTGCCCGATGAATATAAAGCGGCTCTACCGTCTCTTCGTGAGGTGTACCGCATTGCACCAACACCAGACTGTCCATCGGGGATAAAAGGGCGAGTTGCTGTCGTTGAAACGTTTGAAATGATCCCAGAACTTGAAAAAGCTATTTTAGAGAAATGGCCTGAACAACAGATGTACGCAACTGTGCGTAAAAAAGGTATGCTGACCATGAGAGAAGATGCTATTATAAAATCAGCAGAAGGTATGGTGCCGTTTGAAGAAGTTAATTCGCTCGGGGGCACATTTGACCTTGATGATGAAATGGAACCAATCCCTGAAACTCCAACCGCAGACCCCCAAGCACTCGCGCTCGATGCAGATGGAGATATGATGGGTAAAGAACAAAAAGAAATTGAATTATAATATGACAGACTATACAAAAAAATTACATGCGTTCATGGAGACGCTCTTGGCTCAAGGGGGAAGTGACCTCCATTTGAGTGTTGGGATCCAACCAGTGATACGCGTGTCTGGAGTGTTAAACCCAGTGCTCAGCGAAGCCATACTTTCAAACGACGACGTAGCGGGTTTGCTGTATGCGATGTTTACTGCCGATCATAAAAAACGTTTTGAAGCGACGCAAGAAGTAGACTTTTCGTATAGTTTTGGAGAAAGAGCTCGTTTCCGTGGAAATGGCTATATAGAGCGTGGACATTACGCTGTTGCTCTTCGACTCATTCCTAAGATAATTCCAACTATTGCCGAACTTAATTTGCCTCCCGTGCTCGAAATATTTGCCGCAAAGAAGCAAGGCTTCTTTCTTGTGGTAGGCCCAGTTGGACAAGGAAAGACAACTACTATGGCAGCGATGGTAGAAAAAATAAATCAAGAAAGAACTGAACATATTGTCACCATAGAAGATCCAATCGAGTATTTGTTTGAAAACAAAAAATCTATCATTGCTCAGCGTGAAGTCCGTGTAGATACACAAAACTTCGAAGGTGCACTTGAGTCTATATTTCGTGAAGACGTCAACATAATCATGATAGGGGAGATGCGCACAGCGGAGACTATTTCAACGGCAGTACGTGCTGCAGAAACTGGTCACTTAGTGCTCTCAACGCTCCATACCAACAATGCGGCACAAACAATCGACCGTATCATAGACTCTTTTCCTGCAAATCAACAAGACCAAATTCGTGTCCAGCTCGCGGCTTCGTTGATAGGAGTCTTTTCTCAACGTCTAGTTCCTCGAATTTCCGGAGGTCTTATCCCAGCCTGTGAATTGTTGATCAACAACAATGCTGTATCCAACCTCATTCGAGAGAAGCGCACCCATGAAATCCAAACCGTAATAGAGACAAGTTCAGAACAAGGAATGATAGACATGAACCGCTGGCTCGCCGACCTTGTTCGCTCGGGAGAAATCACTATTGAAAACGCCTATGCCAGGTCTTGGAATGCCAAGATGTTGGAGAGACTCCTATAAAATCTCATGGAATATACTTACGAAGCTTTCGACGTTCAAGGTAAACCACAAAGTGGCGTTGTAAATGCTGCCAATCAAGATGCGGCAATTCAAGTGTTGCAGCGACGAGGCTATACAATAACCTCGATCGAGGCTCCACAAGAAAAAGGTTTTACGTCCGTCATGGGAAACATACCTTTTTTTGGAGGTGTCTCCCAGCGAGATATTGTTATCATGTCTCGTCAGATTTCAACATTGTTTGAGGCGCAAATTTCAGCGCTGCGCATATTTAGGCTTTTGGCAGAACAAGCCGAAAAAAAGATTCTGAGAGCAATCCTCACTAATATAGGCGATGACCTCCAGGCAGGTTCGAGTATTTCTCAAGCGCTGTCTCGCCACCCGAATGCATTCTCCAACTTTTACATCAACATGGTGCGTGCAGGCGAAGAGTCAGGTAAGCTTGACCAAACTTTTTTGTACTTGGCCGACTACATTGACCGCACGTACGAGCTCACTTCAAAAGCACGTAATGCGCTCATATACCCCGCGTTCATTATGGCAACTTTCGCCGCTGTTATGATTTTGATGCTCACGGTCGTTATTCCAAAAATTGGCTCTATTTTAGCGAGTGATGGGCAGCAGTTGCCAATCTATACTCGTATTATTTTGGGCTTAAGTACTTTTTTGATCGACTATGGAGTGTTTATACTCATTGCACTGGTGTTTATAGGATACATAGTCTTTCGCTACCAACAAACCCCACAAGGGAAGCTCGGTATGAGCAGGCTTAAATTGTCACTGCCCTACGTTGGAAACCTTTTCCAAAAGCTCTACCTGTCTCGATTTTCCGACAATATGCACGTGATGCTCTCCTCCGGTATATCCGCGGTTCGGTCGCTTGAAATTACGGCGAGTGTTATCGAAAACGAAGTATATTCACAAATCCTCCTTGAAGCGCTTGAAGGAGTGAAGGCAGGAAACACCATGTCTCAAATGCTCAGTAGATACCCTCGCGAAATCCCTATCATAATCGTCCAAATGCTTCAGATTGGAGAGGAAACCGGAGAGGTGAGCAACATACTTGACCGTATGGCTAAGTTTTATAATCGCGAAGTAAATGCAGCTGTTGATACGTTGGTGTCGCTTATTGAACCCGCGCTTATTGTGGCGCTCGCGCTCGGCGTTGGCTTTTTGTTGGCCTCAGTTCTCTTGCCAATTTACAACTCCACAACAAGTATCTAACTTCGTAAGGCCCCCAGCTTATCCACAGGCTCCGTGCCCTAGGGGCTGTATAAAGGCTATACTAATGGCATCTGCAGCTTTATTAATTAAACGCAGATTAGTCATAAACAGCATTTATATGCGTAAATCATTTACTAAAGGTTTTACCCTCATCGAACTCCTCGTCGTGATAGCCATCATCGGCATCTTGGCGTCTATCGTGCTCGTGTCTTTAAATAGTGCCCGTACAAAAAGTCGTGACGCAAACCGTGTAGCCTCTTTGCAGGAAATGGCAAAGGCTATATCTATAGCTGATACTGACCCTGCGCCAGTAATTAACGGTTGTATTACAGCCCTGTCTGACGCATCAACTTGTTCTGGGTATACACCAAACGGTGGTGTTCCTACGAACTTCTCTACATCCTTCGCTAATTTTAAGGATCCAACGACACCAGGTACTATCTGTAACAAGACTGGTAGTAACGCGGTTAACAATGGATGCCAATACTCTCAGATAGTTGTAACCCCTACGACACAAAACTGGGAGATTTGCACAAAGCTTGAGGTAGGTTCAGGTGCTATTCCAGCCGGAATGGCCTACACAGCAGCCTCATCCAGTGGTGGTGTGTTAGCAGGTTGTCCGTAATCGAACTCTTAGTGCTTTGCAAAATCCCCAGCCCACGTGCTGGGGATTTTCTTTTTGCGAGGTATACTAGTAAGTATGCATATATACGGGGTGATGAAAGCAGGAAACAAACTTCGAGTTGGAAAGAAATTTGGATTTACGTTGGTAGAGCTTTTAGTGGTTATAGCCATCATAGGCATCTTGGCCTCAATAATCTCTGCCTCTTTAGTTACGTCCCGCAAAAAAGGTCGGGATGCGAAGCGCATTGCAGACATTAAAAATCTCCAACTCGGACTTGAAGAGTACTACAACGACAATTTAAAATATCCGACTCAATTGAGCAACCTTGTTCCGACCTACCTGCCTGTACAACCCTACGACCCGCTTTCGGTCGGGAACTCCCTCCCATACCTTTATCGAGCAGCAAACGCTACTAACGGTAATAACTGCTCAGGAAATACTCCAGCTGTTAGGTATCACCTCGGTATAACGCTTGAAATAAGTGCCGCCGACGGTACAGGAAATTTTGCCCAAGATGCAGATCAAAATGATGACACTACGCCAAATGGTTCTTGCGGTTCTGCAGGATTTTTGGGACTTTCTATGGACTGTGGTGCGAGCAATACTGGGACTCCGCTAGCGGCAGGTAGTGTAGAGGCGTGTTACGACGTAGTGAGCCCTTAATATGCAAGTCTCAGGAGACGTATTTTGGATATATGTAGTTACTGCGTTTGGGTTCGGAGCCATTTTTGGCAGCTTCCTTAACGCATTACTTTTTCGGTTTAATACGGGACATTCTATGAACGGGCGCTCGCGGTGTATGCGCTGCAACCACACACTTGGGAGTTTGGACCTAGTACCCATTTTTTCATGGCTCTTTCTCAAAGCAAAATGCCGCTATTGTAGTACTAAAATATCTTTTCAATATCCGCTGGTCGAGTTACTGGCAGGAGTGTTGTTGGTAAAATTATTTTTTCTTTTTGGGGTGACTACGCTTACCGCCCTTTGGTTTGTTGTTTGGATGACCATACTTTTTATAGTGGTCTATGACCTGCGCCATATGATAATACCCTGGTCGAGCTCCGTACTTCTCCTTTTGTTGTCGATACTGCACTTGTTTACGGCACCACTCACACTCTATGCAATTATCGCGGGGCCAGTGCTCGCACTACCATTTTTGCTTATATCCGCGGTGTCCAAGGGTCGCTGGATGGGGTGGGGCGACAGTGGCTTAGAACTTTCTCTCGGTATGCTCCTGGGTTTGAGCGGGGGAGTGTCCGCACTCTTGCTCGGAGTGTGGAGTGGGGCCATTGTTGGGATGCTCCTTGTAGCTGCGGGTTTCATAGTTAAGCGGTTTACCCCCACAATCTGGTTTCCAAAGTGGGCTCTCGGGCTTACAATACAAAGTGAGATACCATTTGCGCCGTTCTTGGCTTTAGGGGCAGCAATTGTATTTTTCTTCCATGTCAATTTTTTTGCCACATTCACATTCTTCTAAACATACAAAACATATCCGACGAAACGGATTTACTCTTATAGAGTTATTAGTGGTGATTGCAATGATTTCCGTACTGGTGTCTATAGTGGTCGTGAATGTCGGAGCAGTGCAGATAAAAGCTCGTGACACACAAAGGTTAACCGACTTAGACACAATGCAAGGTGCGGTCGAGCAGTACTACCGCGATGTCGGACACTACCCAATTACAAAGTGTGCTACAAACGGAAAGGATGCATACACGGGGTATGGGGGTTTTTGGGGAGGAAAAGTTATATGCCCGACTGTTGATGGAAATGGCACTAACGTATTTGGAGATGAAATGAAGCAGTATATACCTACGCCCCTGAAGGACCCGCTGGGTCAGGGTTCTAGGGGGGATGAAGGGTACTTATATCGCTCAGATACGGGGAAAACCTACTGTCTTATGATATGGGGAACAGTTGAAAATATGAATAACGTCCCTTCAGGTATGATTGATAAGAATCGTTGTGTGGCAATTGGGTCGGACGGTAACTGCACCAATGACCCTGGGCAAAATAATATTTACTACGATTCTGCGGGAGTTTCTGGTTGCTAATATGAAAAAATTTTTTGCAAAATCTCGCGGGTTCACCTTGGTTGAACTTTTAGTAGTGCTTGTGCTTATGTCACTCATAACCCTGGCCTTTTTGACACGTCAGTCAAGCTTTGACTCTTCAACCATTATGCGCTCTTTGGCCTACTCTATTGCACTGTCTGTCCGCCAAGCGCAGGTGTATGGGTTGTCGGTTAGGGGTAACTCTGTTGGGGGAGTGACCACCTTCGCTTCTTCGCACGGGCTGTATTTTACAAGTAGTAACAACGCTTCCTATGTACTTTTTTCAGATGTTGATAGCGATAATATCTATAAGGCTTCGGTTGGCTCACCCGACATCGCCGACCAAACATTCAAACTCAATAGCCAGTTTACAATTTCAGAAGTGTGTGCGGTAGCGGCGGGGGGAGTGCGCTGTACGCAAGGGGGCCCTGGATATGACGACACTAGTGGGTCAAATAGTGCAAGCGCTATATCTATTATGTTTACTCGTCCTAACCCCGACGCTAATATTTTTGCCTACGACGGCAGCACACCCCCCACACCTCCACAGCACTTAAAGAATCCACCAGGTGTGGATGAGGTCTATTCGAAGGCGTACATACGATTGACGGCAAGTAATAGTGGTGACTATCGATTCATTTCAGTGACTAATACCGGCCAAGTAACTGTGTGCGGTGCGAATGTGCCTATTGGCGCTCAATGTTAATATGAAACAACAAGGTTTTACACTGATAGAAATACTGGTTTCCGTCGCACTTTTTAGTGTAGTTATGGTAGTGGCGTTAGGTGCCCTCTTGTCTATGTCGGTGTCAATCCGCAAAGCCGAAGCAATTAACTCCTCTATCAATAACCTGTCGGCAGCCATGGATGCGATATCGCGTACTGTGAGAACTGGTACCAACTATCATTGTGGTAGTGGAGGCACCCTCAGTGTGCCCCAAGATTGCGCACTGGATTCATTTTTTAGTTACCTCAACTACGACGGAAATCAGGTAAATTATTGTCTCGCCGATGTGACAGCGCCTACAACATGTGTAAATGGTGTTACGTGTCCGACAGGTAAATCATGCGAAATTATTCGATTGATCGCAGGTGGGTCATATCAACCCCTTACTTCGCCCGAAATAAATATAACCTCGCTGGGCTTCTATGTGACCGGTTCCCTTCGCTCAGACACAGAGCAGCCCAAAGTCACTATAGTTGTTGCGAGCACGATACCGGTCACTAGTAACACAACAACCGACTTTAACTTACAAACAAGTGTAACTCAAAGAATTTATGATCAGTAGAATCCTTCACAGGGTGCGCTCAAAACGAGCAGGGTTTACTCTCATTGAAACCCTCATGGCTATTCTTATTTTAAGTACTGCTATAGCAGGGCCTATGACGATAGCCTCTCGTGGGTTGCACGCGGCACTTGCTTCAAAAAATAAAACAACTGCATTTTATTTAGCACAAGACGCAATGGAATATATTCGCTACAAACGCGATAGTAACCGCCTTTCGGGTGCGGCGTGGCTTTCTGGCCTCTCGAGTTGTATAAGTGCAGACGGCTCTACTTCGTGTACCATCAACTCCTTTGATACCCTTGATGCAAATGCTTGTATCGGCAGCTGTGCTCCAATCAACTATGACTCTACAAACAGCAAGTACTTATACTCAAACGGAGGTTCAAATCGTGCGAGTAATTTTACGCGTTCAGTCTACATAACCTGCGCTGGAGGAAGTGCGTGTAGCAGCGCCGAGGCACAAATAAAAATTGTGGTTAGTTGGGTGGACATAGGAAGCGCTACTGCAAAACCATTTGTAACTATTCAAGAAGATCTTCTTAATTGGCAATAATATGCAAACTACTTCAACACAGGGAAGATTCAAGCGAGGCTTTACCATGTTTTTTGCTGTGTTAGTAGCAAGTTTAGCGCTCGGTATTGGGGTTGCAATCTATGACTTGGTCGTTCGTGAGTTGCTTCTTTCCTACACGACCGAGCAGTCACAGTATGCTATTTATGCCGCAGACACAGGCGCTGAGTGCGCTTTGTACTGGGACGCCCACTATGACATAAAAGGCGCGTATGGCTTATTTGCCACTTCTTCTACGGATACTAGGTATAACACAGGCGGTCCTGCAGTGTGCAATGGTATTGATGTTGCAGCCGCGAGAAGTCCGGCGGTTTTCCCTACACCCGATTCTGCGTTGTCTACGACAACCCTCACTGTTGGAACTAATTACTATGCGGTCGTGGCGGTAATCAAGAAAAAAAATGCGGTGACGGGGAACGTAGACACCACTATTTATTCGCATGGATATAATTCAAATATTTTGACCTCACCTCGTATTGTAGAGCGCGTACTGCGTATAGACTACTAAAGCGCCACAAAACCGCTATACTGGTGCTTACATGAAAGGACGAAAAGAGGCAAAGGTTCGGTACGAAGCGTTACAAAAGACGGTTAACTATCACCGTCATTTGTATTATGCGCTCGAACAACCCGAAATTGCCGACTCTGTCTATGACGAACTTGAACAAGAACTAATCCGTTTGGAACAGGAGTATCCTGATTTTGTAACTCCCGACTCACCAACACAAAGGGTGGGCGGAGAAGCTCAGACTACATTTAAAAAAGTTAGGCACGCAATTTTGCAGTGGTCATTTAATGATGCGTTTTCAGAGTCGGACATTCTGGCGTTTGATACTCGGGTAAAGCGAGTTCTTAAGAGTGAGATGCTTAGTTACATATGTGAACTCAAAATAGATGGTTTAAAAGTTGTATTAACCTATGAAAAGGGGAGTTTAAAAAATGCGGCAACAAGGGGAGATGGGGTTGTGGGAGAAGATGTGACCCATAATGTACGTACCATTAACTCAGTACCGCTAGTCCTCTCTCGTCCAATTAATATGACCGTCGAGGGGGAAATATGGATGAGCGAAAAGGCTCTCGAAAAAACAAATGCTCTACGCCTGTCACAAGGAGAGCCTCTTTTTGCTAATCCTCGCAATGCTGCTGCAGGCTCAATTCGCCAACTCGACCCTCGGGTGGCAGCAATTCGAGGACTTGATACGTTTATATATGACATTGCCCAAACCTCTGAAATGCTGCCCGAAACCCAAGGCGAAGAGTTACACTATTTGCAAGAATTAGGCTTTAAGGTAAATCCTCATTTCAAGCTCGCGCACTCTGTCCCTGAGGTGATTGCGTACTGGAAGGAGTGGCAAAAGAAAAGTAAGTCACAGGGGTACTGGATAGATGGAGTTGTGGTGAAAGTAAATGATCGGCAACAGCAAGAGACTCTAGGCTACACTGGAAAGGCGCCTCGGTTTGCTATTGCATTTAAATTCCCGGCCGAGCAAGTAACCACGGTTGTCGAAGACATTGTGCTCCAAGTAGGGCGTACTGGAGTTCTGACACCAGTGGCGCATTTGCGACCGGTATTGGTGGCCGGCTCCACGGTTTCGCGCGCTACCCTCCACAACGAAGACGAAATACAACGTCTTGATGTGCGTATTGGAGACACGGTTATTTTGCAAAAAGCAGGCGATGTCATACCAGACATTGTGGGGGTTTTAAAAGATCTCCGTACAACTAAAGAGAAAAAATTTACCTGGCCCGCGTTTCTGTCCGAGTGCGGGGGTGACGGTCGGATAGAAAGAGTCCCAGGGCAAGCGGCATGGAGGTGCGTCAATAAAGATTCGTTTGCTCAAGTTCGTCGACGCTTTCGCCACTTTACAAGTAAGGGTGCACTCAATATAGAAGGGCTTGGACCCTCTACGGTCGACGCATTGCTTGAGGCAAAATTAGTACAAAACTTCGATGATTTTTTTACGCTTAAAGAAGGAGACTTGCTCATGCTCGAAGGGTTTGCCCTCGTGTCCGCAAAAAAACTCATAGAATCCATTCAAAGGGTGGCCACAAGCGTGCCACTTGCTCGACTTATAACAGGTCTCTCAATCCCACAAGTAGGGGAGGAAACGGCAATTCTTTTGGCACGACAATTTGAAACGATTGACGCAATCGCAAAAGCTAAAGAAGCAGACTTTATTTCAATTAATGGTATAGGCGATGTGGTGGCGCGCGAGATTGCACAGTGGTTTGCACTTCATGAAAATAAAGAACTCATTAAACGACTCAAAAAAGTTTTAAAAATTACAAACGATTTGCATGTAGATGTAGCCCTTCGACAAGCTCAGGCTAAAAAGCTGCCGCTTTCCGGTAAGACATTCGTCTTAACAGGCTCCATGGAAAGCATGTCACGCGACGAAGCAAAAGAAAAATTACGTGCCTTGGGAGCAGATGTTTCGGGCTCCGTCTCTAAAAAAACGTATGCAGTTGTAGCGGGAGCCGAAGCAGGTTCGAAGTTAGACAAAGCAGAAGAACTTGGGGTTACAATCATGGACGAGAAAGAGTTCCTGGCGCTCTTAAAATAAGGGTTTCGTAAACCCGTAATATTACTCGAGTGTAAACTCTCGTATTGACTCTATTTCTAAACTCGTAAGATATTTTGCGGTTGCATTTTCTACATTCCCAAACACTTCGTTAAACAACTCTGTAGTTAGGATAGAAGGAAAGTTTTTTATTCCACAGTAGTCTGAAAAACTGCTCCATTTATATTCTTTTAAATATTCTATTGCCATAGCAACATCGGCAATTCTCATTACGCGCCACTCTTCTGCGCCATTAAAATAATCTAATGGGTTAAAGTGTATGTAGTTTAGGATATGTAAAAAGTAAGCATCTTTATTGATGTGTTTCCTTTTTGTTCTACCCTGGAACAAACTTCCACTTCTCTTATAACGCTCATTAAAATAATTTGCATAGCCAATATTTAATTTTTTACTAAATTTAGCCACGCCCCCTTCCACGCGCTCTGATACTAAAAGATGATAATGATTTTTCATAAGGCACCATCCGTGGATATCCACAAGACGCTGTCGATCAAAATACGGGTTTCGTAAACCCTTATTTTTCATATGGTACTTTACATTTTCTGAGTTGCGAACATCATTAAATTCGTATAAATCATGTACAAATCTGGCATAGTCCCTCCCGTCCATAAATATGTCTCTTTTCTCAACCCCTCGATTTAAAATATGATACAAATCCATAATGCGCGCATTTTAAAGGATAGTACGGGTTTCGTAAACCCATATATTAGCTTTTTAATTTAAAACGCTTACTATAGAGGCATGATATCGCGAGAAGACATTGAGGGGTTGGCCAAGTTGGCGCGTCTTAGTCTGAGTGACAAGGAGAAAGAAGTGTTGAAAAACGACGTGTCGAATATTTTGGAATATATAGGACAGGTAACGGCCGTTGTTGGGGATGGTTTTGGCCCCATAGCTCCTCTCCATCACAACAGTATGCGGGAGGATATTCCTCGCGCCGACAAGGATCAGCTGACGGGTAAAGAGGAAGCAATACGCGCACAATTTCCAAAGCGTGACAGCAACTACAATGTTGTACGTAAAATTATTCAAAAAGAAGAATAGTGTTCCATATACCACATAGTATGAATAATCCACTCGCACACCTTTCCATAACAGAAGCAGCCCAAAAACTCAACACAAAAGAAATTTCTTCCATGGAGCTGACTGAAGCCTGCCTGACTGAAATCGAAAAACGCAACCTATCCCTTAACGCTTATTTAGAAGTATTTGCCGACGCACGAACACAGGCATCCGCTGCAGATGATAAAAGGAAGGAAGGTCAGAAGGGTGCTTTGCTTGGCATCCCGCTTGCTATTAAAGATAATATTTTGATAGAAGGACGTATAGCGAGCGCTGCTTCTCGCATGCTCCAAAACCATACTGCCACCTATGATGCGACGGTTATTAAAAAACTAAAAAATGAGGGCGTAGTATTTTTAGGGCGAGTAAATATGGACGAATTTGCGATGGGTGGATCGACCGAAAACTCAGCGTTTGGGCCAACCAAAAACCCACTGGACGAAACACGAGTGCCGGGAGGTTCCAGTGGCGGCTCGGCAGCAGCAGTTGCGGGACATTTGGCATTGGGAGCCTTGGGTACCGACACGGGTGGCTCAATACGCGAGCCGGCAAGTTTTTGCGGTTTGGTTGGACTCAAACCAACATATGGCGCAGTGTCACGTTTTGGAGCAATCGCAATGGGCTCTTCGCTTGACCAAATTGGGCCACTCACACGCACGGTGGAAGACGCAGAAATTCTTTTTAATGCTATTCGAGGGCAAGACCCACTCGACAGTACAACCGTTCGGGAAGGGAAATATTCCCTTCCCAAAACTCATAAGCGCATTGGAGTGCCACGTCATTTATTAACAAAAGGAGTTGAACCAGATGTACTGGAGCGTTTTGAAGAAGCACTTTTGAAATTACAAAAAAAGGGGTATGAAATTGTAGATGTAGAAATTCCTTCGGCTGCACTCGCACTCGCTGTCTACTATGTAGTGATGCCAGCCGAAGCCTCGACTAACCTAGCCCGCTATGACGGGGTGCGGTACGGACTTTCACTAAAAGGGGAGAATCTTTTTGATGACTACGCTCAGTCGCGCGCAGTAGGTTTTGGCCCGGAACCGAGACGTCGCATTATACTAGGCACCTATGTGCTCTCGGCCGGGTATTATGATGCTTACTACGGTAAGGCGGGTATTGCACGACAAAAGTTAAGCCAGGAATTCGCACAAGCACTTCAAAACACAGATGCTATAGCGGTCCCTACAGCACCGTGCCCTGCAACCAAATTAGGAGAAAAATCCGACCCGCTTTCGATGTATTTGATGGACACATTTACGGTGACGGCAAACTTGACGGGTAACCCTGCTATTTCGCTTCCTATGGGGGCGGTGGTAAGAGAAGGAGTTTCTTTGCCCGTCGGTTTGCAATTAACTGCAGCGCATGGCTGCGAGCACACCTTATTTGAAATAGGAAAAAGTATTGAAACTTTTGCTCGGTAGTTCAAAAAACTAGGTTAGAATAGAAGTATGGTTCCCAGTCTCAATCTTGAATTTATTTTTGTTAAAGTTTTTGAGATTCTAACGAACAATCCAGTCAATCTAGACTCGGTACCTCGCACTGCACTTTTTATTATTGAGTCTCTAGCAACTGCGGGGATGGTGCTCACGGTTGTCTTATTAGTGTGTCTAGTATATTTGCGTATCCGGCTCATACAAGACGAGCACCACGGCTTTGTTGTAAAAAAGGAAAAAGAAATGGCTCGCCACAAGGAAGAAGTGCATGCCGCCAAAAACCCTCGGTGGGAGATGGTCCAGGGGCTAGCTAGTTCGCAAAACGAAGGGGACTGGCGTCGGGCCATTTTAGAGGCAGACATTATGTTGGCCTCACTCCTGACCGACCAGGGGTATACAGGCGATACTCTGGGTGAGCAATTAAAGAGTGCTAACCCTCTTCAATTTACAACCGTTAACATGGCATGGGAGGCACATCGAATGCGTAATGCCATAGCTCACTTAGGTGAAGGGTACCCACTTACCGAAAGAGATGCGCGCACAACAATCGACCAGTATCGTCGAGTGTTTGAGGAATTTGATTATATTTGATATAGTGGGTTTATAAGAGTTCTTTCTATGTAAAGGTCTCTCATATAGCGGGGTGGAGCAGTAGTAGCTCGCAAGGCTCATAACCTTGAGGTCGCAGGTGCAAGTCCTGCCCCCGCAACACGAATGGAATGTAGATTCTAGGGAAAGTTTAGCTTCGTTCTGTCTTTTCTTTTTCCTTAATAACTAAAACTCGTTGAAGAGATGCCCTAGCCATGATACGGTAGACATGTCTACTCCAAGTGCCCCGGTTGGTCCAGATAATAGTAGAAGTGACGAATGTCGGTGTAGCTCAGGTAGTTAGAGCATGGCACTCATAAAGCCAAGGTCGAAGGTGCAAGTCCTTCCACCGACACAAAGCGAAGCGCCGTTTCAGTGAGTACTGTGCTAATGCACAGTACGAGAAGGGCTTGCAAGGCACAGCGATGTTTCGTCCTCAGACGAAACCGCGAGCCAGGATCGTGAAAATTTTGCTGCAGCAAAATTATTCCTGATCAAGTCCTTCTCGTCCCTTCGGATGTTCCGATGCGGAAACCGACACAAAGCGAAGCAATGTTTCGGCACCTGCTCTTTCGGTGCCATAATATGCCGTTGTTTATATATATTCTATTCACCGCATGACTAGGTAAATGTGCTGTCACGGAGTATAGTAGAGGTGCTCCAAAATATAAAAAGGTAAATAAAAGTTTTTTTAAAAAATGGAGTGAAGAAATGGCTTATGTTTTAGGTTTCTTTGCTGCAGATGGATATGTCACTGTAAATAAGCGTGGAGGACAATTTTGGTGTATTCAAATCACTGATAAAAAACTTCTAGTACATATCCGAAAGACTATTGCGTCTGACCATAAAATTAGTACACGTCCTAAATATGGAAACGATCGTACCGTATATCGTTTACAGATTGGTAGTATTGAAATGTGTGATGATTTGCGCCTATTGGGATTTGCTGAGAGGAAAACTAAGAGCTTGGCAGTACCGAATGTGCCTGAAAGATATTTAGCGAGTTTTGTACGTGGGTATTTCGATGGTGATGGGAATGTTTGGCTTGGCTATTTGCATAAAGAAAGGAAAGTGCCTATGCTCACACTTCAAACTGCGTTCACCTCTGGATCAAGAGATTTTTTAAGTACTTTACAGCTTAGATTACGTGGGGCTGGTGTGCTGGGTGGGAGTTTGGTGCGACCAAAAGAAAACTATCACCGGTTACAGTACGGTCTTCATGATTCTTTGAAATTGTACGATTTTATGTATAATCACAGTGTTCACGTAGAGATAAGCTTGCTTCTTGCTAGAAAGAAGAAAATATTCGAGAAGTACAAGGAAATGCGATCGTAGCTCAACTGGTTAGAGCACCCGCCTGTAGACGTGCAGCTTTTTCGAGAAATTCGAGATTGAAAAACTCCGGGATAACGGTGAAGGCTAAGTCCTAGATTAATAGGATACGCGAATACCGTGGGAACCCCATACATAAAAACACATAGTATGGGGGCTCCGTAGAGACTAGATACCGGGGCGCCTAAGGGTCGATTGACCTATTGGTGATGATATAGTCCATGCCATTATGAAAATAGTGGGTTAGTGCACGCGGGAGGTTGTGGGTTCAAGTCCCATCGATCGCGCAAATTGAAGACCCCGAATAGGGGTTTTAATTTTGCGCGATCGTAAAGAGTGGACTGCTCCACTCAGCGAGGGACTTGAAAGCCGGAACGATGTTTTGCATTTGCAAAACCGTGAGGCAGGGTCGTGCGGCAAAAATTGCGACGGCAATTTTTGAACGCCTGACCAAGTCCCATCGACCCGCATAGTTTAGAATTAAGTATGTTTTAAAAGCATAAAGTATATTAATATAAGACAATATGAGCCTAGAACGACCGAATACCGGACATTCTTTATATCGCCAACATAAAAAGGGTGTAGAAAAACATAACAAAACTTTACTAGCAGCATTAGACAAGTATCCAGATGCAGATGCTTTTATCGAGGCAGTATTTTTTTACAATAAAGAGCAAGCGTCTCTCCTAAAGCCTCAAGAAAAAGAAGATATTTTTAATTTTGCTAAGTACGCAGCAAAGCGACTTACAGCTGGAGCTATTACCTCAAAAGTACACGAAGAGTTGATTAAAAGAAAAGAAGTGACATCAGCCTTAGAAAGAGGTGCTCCCGTGGCCTTAATTGAACATGATATTGTGCACGCAATGGTCGCCTTTGCCAGAAATCGTGGCCGTTCACTTACTCCCGCATATTTACAGGTAGAAGACGAAGTCCAACAGTTTGAAGACCCGGTTGCTAATGAAGAAGAAATGATGGTATTCCTTTTTCAAGATACGCTTGTAGAAAAATTTCTTGCAGAGTTATTTCGAGATCAAACAAGTACACCTTACGGTACACCAAAAGACGAAATTGAAGGCTTAAAAAACTATGAACAAAATATTTTGCAATTACAAAGCTTGAAAGAAAAAAATATTATTGAATATTTCATGAAAGTCTATCAAGAGTATTGGAAATTACGGTTCAATAAGAAAGACGTTAATTTACCCCAACGCGAGCCTATGCCTGAATTTCATGCAGTTTTTAAAGCAATGTATGAAAATTCCCAAAAAAAAAATACTGATCCCGTTATCGCTGCCCATGAATTTTTACGAATCGTGCAGCCGCTTATTTTAAGATTAAGAAACGTATCTAAAAAAAATATTAACTAATTTGCGATTCATTTAGAATGATTGACAAAATTTTTTGTTTTATTTGCAGCGCGTAAGAATTTTGGGGCATAGTCTTTTGGCACAAATAAAAGCTCCAGACGGATTTTCCAAGAGTCTGGTTTCCTCCGGCCATTTGGGCAAGTATTCGGCCAACTGTGCTTATGTTGTCTTCTTGAAAGTCTCGCACCGTTGCTTTCATTCCGTCGTATTTTCTGAAGAACCATCCCTCGGGACCTCCTACCGCTTCGCTTCTTGGGCAAAAATGTAAGGTGTCGCCAATTTTCACCGTATGTAGCTTGCGTATCTCCAATTGAATTTGCTTCACGTTGCTCTCCTTCCCGGTACTCTGTCTGTACCGTAGTCGGTATAGATGCTTTTTGCAACCTCCTTATATTAGCGGGTTTTGATACACTACTCGTATGATCCTACAACCTATGACTTTTATTACAGGGAACGCGGCTAAGGCGAAATACCTCAGCGATTATTTTCATTTTCCAATCGAGCATAAAAAGCTCGACCTCAAAGAAATCCAGTCGTTGGATTTGCGGGAAATTACAGAGGACAAGGTAAAGCGCGCTTTTGAAGTCGTGCAGTCACCAGTTTTAGTCGAGGATACGTCACTGGTATTCAAATCCCTCAAAGGTCTTCCTGGCCCACTCATTAAGTGGTTTTTCGAAACTCTCGGCAACGATGGGCTGTGCAAACTTGTAGATGGACTGGATAACAGAAGCGCTTATGCAGAAGTGCAATTTGCGTTATATGACGGGGTAGAGATGCATATTTTTGAAGGACGCATCGAAGGCACTACTGCAGGTACTCCAAGAGGCGACTCAGGTTTTGGATGGGACCCAATATTCATCCCGAATGGGTATGATAAAACATGGGCTGAAATGACAGAGGATGAAAAGCACGAGACCTCTATGCGCAAAATTGCTTTGGAGAAATTGGCTAAATATCTCGAAGGTTAAAAATAATAGCGACAGTAGTAGTTTTGTTTTCAAAGTCATACATTTGGTATAGGATGAATGACACAACTCATTATGAAAAGGAAAAAAACTCATCCAATTGTTGACCCAAAGCTAGGACTTTTAAAAGGGGACAACGCAAGCGATCTTCAGCAAACTTTTTTGAAGCTTTCTGAAAGTGAGAGGAAGTATAAACTCCTTGCTGATAATTCAGACGACCTTATTGCAATCATTACGACAGACGGCACTATACGTTACGCATCTCCCTCGCACTACAAAATATTAGGGTATCACCCTTCCCAAATTGAGAACCACTCTATTTTAGATGTGGTACACCCCACCCATGTACCCGGCGTTATCTCTGGGTTGAAACAACTACTCAAGACTAAAAAAAATGTACGCACCGACTTGCAACTCATACAAAGTACGGGCAACCTTCTTTGGGTTGAAGTTAATTTGTCTTTGCTGCGCGACACCTCTGTTAAAGAAAAGCAAATATTAGTGTCTGCGCGTGACATAACGTTAAGAAAAAATGCTGAGGAGCGCCTCGAGCAGGCAAAACAAGAAGTAGAGGAAAGTGAAGAAAAATTTCGTGCCATGGCGGATAACATACCTAACTTGGCCTGGATGGCTGACGCAGAAGGCAACATTTTTTGGTACAACTCACGGTGGTACGAATATACGGGAAAGACATGGCAACAAATACAAGGTTGGGGTTGGGAATCAGTGCATGACAAAAAAGTATTGCCCGAAGTACTCCATCGCTGGAAGCATTCTTTAAAAACTGCGCAACCTTTTGAAATGACTTTCCCGCTTCGAGGAAGAGACAAAAAATATCGGATGTTTCTAACCCGAGTTGTACCGGTCAAAAATAGCGCGGGGAATCTTGTCCGTTGGTTTGGTAGCAATACCGACATAACAGAGCAAAAAAAAGTTGAGGAATCTTTAAAGTTAAGTGAGGAGCAATTTCGCTCGACCTTCAACCAGTCGGCGGTTGCTATTGCTATGGTTGATTTGCGTATGCGTTGGATAAATATGAACGATGCGTATCCCAAAATGTTTGGGTACACAAAAGAAGAACTAATGACAAAATCTTTTAAAGATATTACTCACCCCGACGATATCGCAAATGACCTGAAGCAGTCTAAAAGAATGATCGCACGAGAAATTCCTTCCCATAATACTGAAAAACGCTATATATGTAAAAATGGGAATATAGTCTGGGGGCTAGTACACGCGGCAGTTGTTCGCGACGAAGAAGGTAACCCCAAATACATTACTTCGGTTGTGCAAGATATAACCGAGCGCAAAAAACTTGAAATACAAAAGGATGAGTTTACGGGCATCGCGAGCCACGAACTCAAAACCCCTGTCACTAGTATTAAGGCATATGGTCAGGTACTGGAGGCCATGTTTCGCCAGAAAGGTGACAGTGAGGCAGCAGGGCTACTTCAAAAAATGGACCAACAAATTAATCGCCTGCAGACACTGATCGAAGATTTGCTTGATGTGACAAAAATAGAATCGGGAAAGCTTCAAATGCATCAGACACAATTTAACCTCTCAGAGCTTGTGAAGGACAGAGTAGAAGAAATGCAGAGAATTACCGAAAAACACACCTTGGTGTACAAAGCATCGGGATCGTTTGAAATATTTGCAGATCGCGAAAGAGTAGGGCAGGTACTTATTAACTTTATTTCCAATGCCATTAAATATTCTCCTAATGCGTCAAAAATTACTATCACTTGTTCTCAAAAAAAAGATTCAGTGGTGGTGAGCGTCAAAGACCAAGGTATAGGCATCCCGGCAATACACCAGGCGAAATTGTTTGACCAATTCTACCGGGTGACGGGCCCTCACGAAAATACGTACCCAGGACTTGGGTTGGGGTTGTATATTTCAAAAGAAATTATTCAGCGCTCGGGTGGTGACATTTGGTGCAAAAGCGCTTCAGGTCATGGCTCTACTTTTTACTTTAGTATACCGTTACATACACCACATAAGAGCATATGAGAAAAAAAATATTAATTGCAGATGATGACCCAGCTATAATTGACTCGCTGACTTTAATGCTTGAAATGAATGGGTATGACGTTATGAGTACCAGCGATGGGGCAACACTCATTGCACTTCAAAATGACCTGCCACATTTAATTTTACTTGATATTTGGATGTCGGGGGAGAACGGAAAAGATATTTGCAAAACGTTAAAAAAACAAAAAACAACTAAGCATATCCCGGTCGTTTTGATCTCCGCTAGCCGAGACATTCACGCGACGGTTATAGAGGCAGGAGCAGATGGGTTTATCTCTAAACCCTTCGAGATGCGAGAGTTACTTTCCTGTATAGAGAAGCACACAGCGTAAGTCAAAAGGGCGTATTGACAGACACACCAAAAGGGTGTCTATTGTGTAGAGTTCTGTGATGCACACCGCGTGCGACATAGTTCCAACTCGAATGAGTAGTTTTCCTATTCTAGAATGGAGTCAGATGATGCTTTCGATTCAACCTCGCGAATTTTCGGTGGAAGTCGCCCATAAGACAACAAAGCTTTTGCTCATGGATGCGGTGGAGGTTGATTTAAAACTTTCACCGCGAGACAGGGAGTTGCTCAGGCATCTTCGCGTGGAGCGCGAACTTCTTCAATGTGAGGCATTCGGTATGTCCGAAGGAGTGCTGGAAGCACACGTTGGCAGCTTTGTTTCAAAGATGGGACCAAATAAAAGGTCCGACGTGGCCCACCTGGCGTGGCTCATAGCGCACATCTCGTCTTGTGTCCAAGAAGGGTTTGGTCAAGAATCAGCGTGGACGTGTCTTCGGGTGTCTCTGCCACATCAGGAGTTTGATGTGCCGCGGTGGCATCCCGACGGACAATACTTCACTTCAGAAAAGAAGGTGCACAAATTCGTCACAACGCTTAAAGGAGCATCAACGCTCTTCGGCGAAGTGGAGGACTACGATCGCTATCAACTATTGAAAGAAGAAGAGTCGCGCCTAAATTCTCTGTACGAGACAAATCGCGATGCGTATAGGGAAGCATCACTTCGAATCCGTCGAGAGTTGATGGAGGTTGTGCGCCAAACAGACATAGGTGCCGAGGGAAAAGGGGTTGTGTATATGGTCGGGCATCCCGATGCCGTCGTACATTCGGAGCCCTTGATTACGCAGCCCCGCATCTTCCTTTCGGTGTTGCCCGGGTCCAAACGTCAAATTGCAGAATGGAAAAATAGTATCTTTAAGTGAACACAATAAGTGTGCCGCACGTCTCTCAATTGAGCGTGCGGTTTTTTATTGGTATTTTTGTATTTAGTGATATAGTGCGCTCAGACCATTAGTTAAGGGAAAGGAGTTCCAAATGCAAAACCCCACACTGTTGGAGTTGCATACTCGGATCCATGCCATCACTCCGGAAGAAATAGTTGCTCCACCAGACGAGCGACCCGTCGGGGCCGAGGTGCTCGGATACGCTCCTTTTTTCCTTCAGCAAATCTTTACCGTGTACAGTCAGCTAAGCGATGAGTCTGAATCCTCTCCTCTGGGTCAAAAAGAATCTCGTCTTACTAGTTATTTTACGAGCGGTAAAATTCAGAGCTTAACTAGTGAAGAGCGCAGCAATCTCTATGACGAATTGGAGGATGTGCGAGCGAGGCTCAGTCCTGCTATAACGATAATAGATTTATTATGGATGTATTTAATAGCCGAAGCTTCGAAGATCTTCCAATCTCAGGAATATCTGCATCATAATGTCACCGTGTACAGTGACTGGAGTATTGCAATAAGGCCAGAAGAAGATGAAGATGAAGAAGACGAGGAAGGGCAGGACGACCCCGCATCTGCTTTGAGCAAAGCGCCGTCTCCGCCCCGCGACCAGTATAACTAGCCTTCCAAAAGCCGCCCTACTCGCGGCTTTTTTCTTTACGCGAGTAACTACGGAGTGAGTGTACAAATCAGTAGTAATTTATTAACCTCTTCCTCGACCTCCTTCGACTTTTTGGCAAACGCCGCTAAGTTTATTTTTATCGCATGAGGCTCCTGTGGTAGAGTCATATGATGCTGACACCACTGCAAGCTATGCTTATGGGCCTCCTGCAGGGAGTGGCTGAATTATTTCCTATTTCAAGCTTGGGGCATATTGTCATTTTGCCCGAACTCATAGGCTGGAAAGTCGACCAGCACGACCCTTTGTTTCTCTCATTTATAGTTGCGACTCATTTAGCAACAGCACTCGTACTCCTTGGGTTTTACTGGCAAGACTGGGTTCGTATTGTGCGAGGTCTCCTTCGCTCGCTCCAAAACAGGCGCATAGACTCAAACGACACGTATGCGAAAATAGGGTGGCTGCTTGTCGTGAGTACTATCCCCGCGGGAGTGCTTGGGATTTTATTTGAAGAAAAATTAAAAGATTTATTTGCATCTCCGCGGCCTGCTGCTTTGTTTCTTTTGCTCAATGGCTTGCTTCTTCTTGGGGCCGAATTTTTGCGCCGTAGGAGCCCTCGCACAGACGGCCAAAACGACACGCACTTGGCACAGATGTCCTGGTGGAGCGCCATCAAAATTGGGTTACTCCAGTGCTTGGCGTTGTTGCCGGGTTTCTCGCGCACGGGTGCCACGTTGTCCGGCGGCTTGCTGTCAAACCTCAGTCACGAAAGTGCGGCACGCTATTCGTTTTTGCTTGCCACCCCAATAATCCTCGCCGCCGCCATGCTTAAAATCCCAGAACTCGCTTTTTCTACCCCACAAGCGGTGGGCACAATTTTGCTTGGCGCCTTGTGTGCAGCATGCTCTGCCTATGTTGCAGTTCGATTTTTGACGAAGTATTTGAGAACAAACACACTGGTGCCGTTTGCAATTTACTGCTGTGTCGCTGGCGCACTTGCGAGTGTTATTCTGTCGTTTCGCTAGTAATTGCGGGGGGAGCGCTTTTAAACCATGCGAGCGCAAAAAGTCCTGCCGCTAGCAGGAGTGCGCCCATACCATGCTTGAGGTGGATTTTGTCTGAGCCTTCTATAAACCCCGGTACAAAGGTGGGGAGCGCGCCGGCAGGGGTCATAAAATATAACCCAGCTAGGCCCAAAAAACATACGCCGACAAGTAAAGACGCTATAGTAATTGTTTTATTGTTCATGACTCAAGTATAAGCCAGGGAGGACTGGGTGCAAACATGAGTAACACATAGAAGACTCAGACGCCGCTTGAGGCCAGAGGGCAACTCCTGTATAACTGAGGGGTACATGCGTCTACTCACGCACACTCGTTCACTTTTGAACGCCAGCTTTTTTACTTCAAGCTCTATCATTCTTGCGGGCTCTTTTGTCGTGAATGTGCTCAACTATGTGTTCACACTCATCATAAGCCGCATGCTCGGGGTCGAAGCGTTTGGCGAAGTGAGTGCGCTTTTTAGCCTCCTCCTTATAGTGTCGGTACCGGCCGCGGCGCTCACTATGCTCATGACACGCGAAGCTGCGTTTCAACAAACAAAAGGGGCTGATGCAGTTCGAGCACTCTTTTTGCATTTACGAAAACATGTAACGCTCGCGTCCATTATTTTTTGGATACTTTTTTTGTGCGCGGTGCCCTGGCTTACATCATTTTTGCAAATCGCTTACATGCCTCTGTTTATTTTTAGTTTGCTTATCCCGGTCACACTCGCAAGTTCCTTGCAGTCGGGGACACTGCAAGGCCTGCAGGAATTTTTTTTGTTATCGAAGCAAAATATACTCAGCACCCTCGTTAAACTAGGTGTGTCTCTGGTGTTGGTGTACGAAGGGTACTCAGTCATTGGAGTTATGCTTGGGTTGGTGCTCGCAAGCATTGCCTCGTGGGGCTATGGCTATTTCAGAACCAGACAGATGTTCGCGCCCGGAGAGATAGTTGCAAACCCCAGTGTTGTGCGCTCGCTTCGCTCACTTTTTACTATCATTCTCTCAACGACACTCCTCCTGGCACTCCTATCCAACATAGACGTCATTTTGGCCAAGCACTTTTTGTCGCCGAGCGACGCGGGGCAGTATGGCGCTCTGTCGACTTTAGGTAAAATACTTATTTATGGCATTGGAGCCTTCATCACCGTGTTGCTCCCCATGGTGTCGGCTGCGCATGCAAAGGACACAAGTGGTGACAACTTCGGGAAGGAAGGTGCAAAAATTTTGATGCTCACGCTTGTTGTCATTGCCGTGGCCTCGATCGTATTCTTTATTTTATTTACTTTTTTTGGCGCACCTATTGTTAGTTTATTGTTTGGTGGTCGTTACGCAAGTGTGGCGCCATACCTCGGGACTTTTTCCATAGCCATGGGTGCAATATCATTGAGTACTGCTTTTGTAAATTATTTCATTGCAATTGAAAACAAGTCCTTTATTGCCTTTTTACTGTTAGGGATTGTTTCTGAGGTGTTACTTTTGGCATTCAAACACTCCTCAATTGAAAGTATGACAGGAATGCTTGTACTCTCCTCAATCTTCCTTTTGTTATGTATGATATTCAATTATATGATTCTCGCGCGAAAACATACCACATGAGCCAAAAAACGATCTCAGTCATAATCCCTATATTCAACGAAGAGAAAAATATCCCTCTGGTGCATGAGGCGTTGTGTGAGGTGTGGAAAGAGCTCCCCCAGTATACGAGGGAACTTATATTCGTCGACGACGGAAGTAGCGACAAAAGCCCAAAGATCTTGGAAGGTCTTGCAAACCAGGACCCTCAAACAACCTACATAGAATTTAGTCGGAACTTCGGCAAAGAAATGGCAACGACCGCAGGCCTCCACCATGCGCGGGGAGACGCGGTTATTATGCTCGATGCCGACATGCAGCATCCACCGCATTTGTTGCCACAGTTTATACAAAAGTGGGAAGAAGGGGCCGAGGTCGTTATAGGGGTGCGCTCAAGTAATGTGGGGGAAGGGGTAATTAAAAAGATAGGCTCAAAAGCTTTTTACCGTATCATGCGTGCAATTTCCGAAACCGACTTCGAACATGGCGAGACCGACTTCAGGCTCATAGACCGCACAGTTGTGGACGCGTACAAAAGCTTCCCCGAACACGAGCGAATGACCCGCTCACTCATCAACTGGCTTGGGTTTCGTCGCGACCGTGTTGTCTTTGCGGCCGGAGCGCGCCAACATGGGAGCGCTCAATACTCAATTCCTAAACTCATTCGCCTCGCACTTAATTCGTTCTTGTCACACTCACTTTTGCCGCTTCGTTTTGCAGGTTACTTGGGGGTAGCTATAACCGCTTTTTCTTCTCTGCTCGGGGTGAGTATTATCCTTTTTAAATATATTATCCCGACTCCTTTTGGGCTTAGTATTTCGGGTTCGGCACAGTTGGCTATACTCAACGTTTTTTTGGTCGGCATTGTGCTCGCATCACTTGGGATAATTGGGCTGTATGTGGGCTCAATACATACCGAGGTGTCGAGTCGCCCTTTGTATGTGGTGCGCAAAAAAATACAGAGCCGATGAAAATTTTATGGATGACGTGGAAGGACCGCTCGCACCCCGAGGCGGGTGGGGCAGAGGTAGTCAACGAAGAGTTGGCGAAGCGTTTGGCCCTCGAGGGTCATGAGGTTGTTTTTTTAGTTGGGAGTTTTGCGGGCGCCCCACATATCGAAAAAAGGGATGGTTTTTTTATCGTGCGTATGGGTGGGAAGTTTAGTGTGTATGCGCATGCGTATAGGTATTACAAAAAGCACGTGGTTGGCTGGCCGGACTTTGTTATTGACGAAGTAAATACTATACCGTTTTTTGCCAGACTGTACGTCAAAGAAAAAACGCTTCTCTTTTTTCATCAACTCGCGCGAGAGATCTGGTTTTACCAAATGATATTTCCTTTTTCGGGCATTGGCTATTTGCTGGAGCCTTTGTATCTGAGACTACTTGCGCTCAAGAAGCGAACACAGAAGTATTCCTCCAAAAAAGTCCTCGGGTCTCCCGTCTCGGCCGAAAAGCGGCCTAGCGGGCCAGACTATTTTCTTCAGAATGCTTCTGGTTTGCCGACGGTCGTTACTGTCTCCGAAAGTACTAAAGATGATCTGTTGCAGTATGGTTTTGAATCAAAGCGCGTACATATAATAAGCGAAGGGATTGAACTGGAGCCTTTGAGCGAAGCAGAGTTTACAGAGCTCCAAAAAATAAAACTTGAAAGTTTAAAAGTAACTCCAACTGTCTTAGTTTTTGGTGCGGTGCGCCCGATGAAGCAAACGCTCCAAATAATAAAAGCATTTGAACTCCTCAAAAAAAGCGTGCCCCAAGCCAAACTTGTGATAGCAGGCTCGACCGAAGGGAACTATGCAAAAAAACTTGTCGAGTATGTTAACCATTCGCCCCATGCAGACGACATACACGTGCTTGGTCGTGTTTCAAAAGCAAAAAAAATAGCGCTCATGCAAACGGCCCATGTGTTGGCCGTCGCGTCAGTCAAAGAAGGGTGGGGGCTTGTGGTGACCGAGGCTAACAGCCAGGGGACACCTGCGGTTGTCTATAATGTCGATGGTCTTCGCGACAGTGTGGAGGATGGGGTGACTGGCATAGTTTCAAGCGAGAATACGCCCACCGAACTTGCACGCGCCCTTTCGACACTCCTGTTAAGCCCAGACATGTACACTCTCTTTCGCAAAAACGCATGGGAGTGGAGTCAAAAAATAACGTTTGAAAAAAGCTTTGAAGATTTTAAAAAAGTCCTGGGACTCTAAAGGCACTCAATGCTTTTTTATAGTACAAATCCATGCTTTTCCTCCAAATCGAAAAGCTCAATTACAAAATTGATTCTACAGTATTGATTCTACAGTATTGACTCTACATTTTTTACGCGCACGACTCCAACTTCTAAGCGCGCGTTGTAAAAATTATGATATATCAAAAAAACAACTCTGGTTCTTATTTTAATCCCTCTACCTTTTGAGCTTTGCTTTGGGTGTGGGGAAGAGTAAAAAATGCATCGGGTACTTTTTCTTCAGGCGGTACAACATACTTTCTGCATAGAGTCGCTTATTAAACCCCTGGTTGAGTCGCTTTTCAAACTCCTGTTCCATCTCATGTATTGCTGTTTCATATCCCGGTAGCTGGTCTTGGAGCCAGCCATGCACGCGGTACACCGTGTCGTACCCGACCTTAAGGCTCGCGGCAATTTCGTTGTATTTTTCGCCATTAAGTAATTTCCTTGCAATGATGATCCTCCTTCCTAGCATAACCCTCTCGCTTGGGGTGAGTAGGTCTCGCAAGAATAATTTCATAGCATCCCGGCCCCGCACCGTACCTGCGGCAGTATAGAGTGCGTCCAAAGTCTCTATCAATTGCTTTTTCTCCAGATCCCGGGCGCGGACTTTCATTGGTGGCCAATCTACCAGACCTATTTCAACATGCAACATGTTACATATCATGCTATAGCCCCCGCAAAACAAAACGTCGGTCGCTCTAAATTCGATAGTTAAAAATTCTTCCAGCAATATGCGTTTCAAACGCCGCTTTGGTCTCAGCAAACGTATCAAACTGATGATTAGCTTGCGCTCCCTTAGCATCATTCCACACGTGTTCGATTGGA